>PBNX01000008.1 GCA_002723375.1 Dehalococcoidia bacterium | reverse complement strand
AGTTTGCCTAATGTAATTTCTGCATATTATGGGTTCATCAAAAATGATCAAGGAGAGCCTAATGACTATGAAATTAGATTTTATGATTCTCATAAAAGTGCTGTCGAATACGGGGAACAATATGCAGAAAATATTAGTGGAGAAGATGGTTGCATAAAAAAGCAATGCTCATTTTTTTTAGAAAATCTAAAACATAGGCAAAAGATTTCTGAGCCTTCTAATGTTGCTGGCGGAGCTGGAAATGGAATCCCAATTCCAAAATATCAAGCATATATAATTTATGGAAATTTTATATTATTCTGCCCAGGCTATAATGAAGATGAGGCTCTAAAATCGTGCACAATTATAGCAAAAAGTTTTGAATGAAAATCTTTTTAATGGATTAAATTTAAAAGATAAAGAGATCGTTCATGAGTCAGTAAAAAGAGCCTATAACAAATTCTTAATTTTTCTATTGGTAATTTTCTGAAATTATTTATAATTAGTATATAAGGAGTTTTTAAATGGAGAATCAGAAAAAATGCCCAGTAATGCACGGAGCAATGTCAACATATAGTTCATCAGGTACATCAAATAAAGATTGGTGGCCTAACCAATTAAATATAAGTATTCTTCATCAGCATGATAAAAAGACCAACCCAATGGGGGAAGATTTTAACTATAGGAATGAATTTAAAAAAATAGACTATGAAAGTCTTAAAAAAGATTTAAATGATTTGATGACCGACTCCCAAGATTGGTGGCCCGCCGACTATGGTCACTACGGACCTTTTTTTATAAGAATGACTTGGCATGCAGCTGGAACATATAGAAATTCAGATGGTCGAGGAGGAGGAGGATCAGGGGCTCAACGCTTTGCGCCTTTAAATAGTTGGCCAGACAATGGAAACTTAGATAAAGCAAGAAGATTGCTTTGGCCAATAAAACAAAAATATGGCGAAAAAATCAGTTGGGCAGATTTATTAATTCTTGCTGGAAATGTTGCTATCGAGTCTATGGGAGGCAAAACTTTTGGCTTTAGCGGAGGCAGGGCAGATATTTGGGGACCGGAGGAAGATATAAATTGGGGAATAGAAAAAGAATGGCTGGATAACAAAAGATATAAGGGTAAGCGAGAACTTGATAATCCGCTTGCAGCAGTTCAAATGGGCCTAATTTATGTAAACCCTGAAGGACCTGATGGCAATCCTGACCCAATAGCTAGTGCCAAAGATATTCGAGAGACCTTTGGGAGAATGGCTATGAATGACGAAGAAACTGTTGCTTTGGTCGCTGGTGGGCATACATTCGGAAAGGCACATGGTGCTGCGCCAGATGAAAATGTTGGAAAAGAACCTGAGGGTGCTGAAATTGAAAACATGGGTTTTGGCTGGACTAATAAATATGGATCGGGTGTAGGAAGAGACACAATAACAAGTGGGATTGAAGGTGCTTGGACCACTAATCCCACACAATGGGATAATGGGTACTTTGATCTTTTATTTGGTTATGAATGGGAATTAACAAAAAGTCCAGCAGGTGCTCATATATGGCATGCAATTAATCAAGACGATAATCACCTGGCTCCAGATGCAGAAGATTCTTCTATAAAAGTTCCAACAATGATGACAACAGCAGATATAGCAATGATTCAAGATCCTGCTTATAAAAAAATTTCCAAGCATTTTCATGAAAATCCAACAGAATTTGCAGATGCTTTTGCTCGTGCTTGGTTTAAATTACTTCATAGAGATATGGGGCCAAAAACACGTTATATGGGTCCTGAGGCTCCATCTGAAGATTTAATTTGGCAAGATCCAATTCCAGCAGGTAATCCTAATTATGACTTAGGGGATGTTAAAGAAAAGATTTTATCAAGTGAGATACCTTTGAAAGATATGATTGAAACTGCTTGGGCAAGTGCATCAACATTCAGAAATTCAGATATGAGAGGTGGTGGAAACGGAGCTAGAATAAGACTTGAGCCTCAAAAGAATTGGGAAGTAAATAAACCTGAAAATTTATCTAAAATTATAAAAATTTATGAAAAAATATCCAATGAAACCAATGCTTCCATCGCCGATATTATTATTTATGCTGGCAATATAGCTATTGAAAAAGCCTCTGGGGTTGAAGTCCCTTTTGTAAAAGGTAGAGGGGATGCTACTCAAGAAAATACAGATATTTATTCATTTGCTGTGCTTGAGCCAATTTCAGATGGTTTTAGGAATTTTCATAAAAACAACATATCTATTTCTCCGGAAGAAATGATGCTTGATAAAGCTCAACTTCTCGGCCTAACTGCTTCTGAAATGGTTGTTCTAGTTGGAGGGCTTAGGTCGCTAGGAATAAGCAATAACGGATATGGATTATTTACAAAAAAAATCAATGAGCTATCAAATGATTATTTTAAATTGCTTTTAGATATGTCTGTAAAATGGTCACCAAATGGAACAGGTAATTCTTATATCGCAACAGACAGAATAACCGGAGGCGAAGTTAGAAATGCCTCAAGAATAGATCTAGCCCTAGGATCAAATTCACAACTTAGAGCATTAGTTGAAGTATATGCCAGCAATGATTCTATGGAAAAATTTAAAAATGATTTTGTATTGGCATGGAACAAGGTCATGAATGCAGATCTTTTTGATAATGAAAATTAATATTAAAACTTTTTTTTTAATAATAGTTATGACTTTTATTTTTGGTTGCGCTAATGAAGATGTTTCAGATTCTAGTAATAATCAGATTGAGAAAATTTCTAATGAAAACGAAGTATACACAATTGAAAATTTCAAAAATATAGGATTCAAAATTAACAAGGAATATGATGTTTCTGAATTAGATGCTGCTCAAGGAGCTTGGTTTGGCTTCTGGAAAAATAATTTAAATAAACCAATAGACTATGAAATTAGAATTTATCCATCTCAACAATTAGCTCTTGACAAGGGTATTGTTTTTGTTGAGGAAGTAATCGGTGATAATGCAGTTCTAAAAAAATCAGCTTCATCGTGGAAAGAAGGCATTCAGGATAGGAGATCAAGAAATAATTCAAGTATGAGCGGAAGTGAAGCAAACTCTGTAAGAGCTAAGTATCTTGATTATGTAGTATATGGTAATGCTATAATTTTATGTTCAGGGCTCGATTTAAGTTATTCAACACAGAATTGTTCTGACTTAGCTCTAACTCTAGAATCAAATTAATTTAATTATGAATAAAAAAAATAAAAATATTCTTATAATATTGGGCCATCCAAACAAAAAAAGTTTTTGTCATGCATTAGCTGAAAGTTTTAAAAACGGAGCATTAGAGGGTAATAATAAAGTTACTGTCTTAGATCTTTATAAAGAAAAATTTAATCCAGTATATGATCTAGAAAAGGATAAGCAAGACGCAAAAAAATATCAAAAATTAGTGTCTGAATCTGATACATTAGTATTTGTTTATCCCACCTGGTGGTTTAGAGCTCCTGCAATTATTGAAGGCTGGATTGATCGAGTAATGACAACACCTTTTGCTTACTCATTTAAAACTATCGTAGGAAATTTTGGCAAACCTGTTGGAAACTTAAATGATAAAAATGCTTTAATTATTCAAACATATGGATCTCCTCAATTTGCTACAAAGTTGTGGTTCTTTAATCTTCCAATTAGAAGGATAAAAAGAGGATGTTTTAATGTAATAGGTTTTAAGAAAACAAAGTTTTACCCTTTTTGGAGAGTTCCATTTGTTAGCAAAGATAAGCGAATTAAAATGTTAAAAAAAATATACAATGTGGGGCTTAAACTTTAAATTACCTATTATTAAAGTTCCATGCAGAATCCCAAAATTCAATCTCAAATTTTATACCAGACTGAAATAATTTATTAAATATATCCTTATTAACTAAGTTTAAATCTTTGCCTATTTCATCAACATAATTTTTCAACCAATTTGTTACGTCTTGATACTCTGGTGAGCTATAAGACTCAATCCATTTATAATTAAAAGACTTAGGATCAAGATTAGGATTTTTAGATAAATTTTGGCCTATTTCTTGATACCCCCATTGGCATGGTAAAAGAGAAACTGCAATAAATTCTATTGAGTTTTCTTCTGCATTTTTTAGAAGAAAATTACAATATTTTTCTGTAGAAGAATCTTTTTCAGTATTTTCTAATTCAGTTTCAGATATTCCATACTCTTTACAAAAATTTCTATGCAAGTTCATTTCAGAATTTAAAGTTTCATCCAATAAACTTACCCATTTGCTCATAATATTTTCAGTATTTGATTTAGATGAAGCTAGTGCTAAAACCTTGCAATAATAAAACAGGAATATGTAATCTTGTTTCAAATAATATTGAAATTTATCCAAAGGCAATGAACCATCTCCTAACCCTTTAACAAAAGGGTGATCAACATTGGCTAATTTCCACAGATCAAAATTTTTTTCTTGTAAATAAGTACTAAAATTGTTCATTTATTAATTATCTANAACTTAATGATGGAATTCAATTTTAAATCAGATCAAAATTTTAGGTTTAGGAACTTTCTGNTATTTTTATAATTATGAAAAAAATACTATTAACAATAANATTGCTTNTTNTNGTTNTTGGGTGCACTGAAAANNTTTATACNTTTGATGACCTAAGAGANATTGGTTTTGAAGGTGGTGNTGGCAGCTCGATTGTTGATAGNAATNNNTTTGTTGGTACATATGAGTATGTGATTTCNGAAGGCAATGCTATGGAGTTAACAAGAAGATACCCTGTTCTTTTAAATGTNATTGCCANTAGATTTGAAGACACGAAGTCAGCAAATGAATATAAAGAATTTTTGAAATCAAACCCGGAAACACTATCTGGCTACCACAAATGCTTCATAAATAATTTATATATAGGTTTAAAAAAAGACCCTAATTATAGTAATTATCAAAGAGTCTGTGATTTTATTGCAATAGATATAAAATAATAAGCATTAAAATATAGTCAAAATTTTAGGAGATAAAAATGGTAGGTCAGCTAAGAATATACACAATAAATAAAGGAATGATGGAAAGTTGGTTAAAACTTTTTAATGAAGAATTAATATCAAAGATTATAGAAGCTGGGATGGAACTACAAAGTGCATGGGTTAATGAAGAAAATACACAATTCATTCATATTAGAACTTTTAATAGTAAAGATGAAATTGAAGAAAAAGAAGCAAAATTTTATGGAACCGATTGGTGGAAGGAAAATGTTGACTTTATTAGAGGTCACCATGCCCACAGAGAAATTATTTTGATAGAACCTGTTCTTCCAAATTAATTATAAATTTAGATTCTAATAATGCTTTCTATCCATATAAAAAAAATATTTTTAATAGTATGCCTTATCTTCTTGATAGGATGCGAAGAAAAAGATTCTCTTCAAGAAGTCACTACTATATTTTCATTAGATGATTTATCCAGCATCGGAATAAAAATGAAAGGAGATTTTGAAACAAAATTTCCAGAGGCAACAGATGCAAAATGGGGATTTCTAAAAGGAAGAGAGGTTGCAATTATAAGATATGGATCTGTTGATTTAGCTAAAACATTAGGCAATGTAGTTGGAGAAGAACAAACTGAAATATTAGAAGTAAAAGATAGAAATATTGCCCATGGACCAAAAGTAGAAAGAATAGAATGTAGAGGTCATGCCGGTTATGGTGTGCATGGAAATTGTGCTTCTAGGAGAGAGCCAATGTATACGGAATTCATTATTCACGGAAACTTAGTTATTATGGGAGAACCTCTTGCAACCGAAGAGCCTGTTGATACTATTAAATTTCTACAGGAAGCAGCAAAAAAACTTCCATAAGTTTCACTTTGTTCAAAAATAAATTCATGTGGGAAAGATACGAATTAAAAGATGAAGAAACTAAAAAAGTTAAATTAGTTTATGAATTAAAAAGAGACGTAGCTAATGACATGGTTAGTAAAAGATATCGTTGTAGGTTCTTTGATAAATCGAAAGATGAATGGAAAGAAATTTCTGGCACTTATAAAAAAGAAGATGTTAAGTATAGGTTAGATCAAGAATATGATAAGTAATGAAGGGATTAAAAAATATATAAAATGAGTTTATGAAAAAAATATTATTATTTGTGACATTACTTATTCTAGTTATTGGGTGTTCTAGTGTAACCAATGACGTATCAGATCCAAACAAAATATATCGGCTTTCTGATTTTTCGGAGATTGGATGGAAGCAAAAAAAACCATTTGTTACAGATTTTCCACAGTCTGATAAAGCTTTTTGGGGCTACTTTAAAGGCCACGAAGTAGGTTTGATATTATATCCGTCCTCTAAACTAGCAAATGAATATGGAATCCCAGCAGCAGACAACCAAATAGAAGTGATAGATGGTAAAAAAACAATAAATGTTGAGAGATTCGTCTGCAGAGGAAATACAGGCAGCATAGAATCTCCATCTTGTCCTAATCCAATGCCAATGTATTCAGAATATGTTGTAAAAAATAATGTTGTTATTTTATGCGAGATAGTTAAATCCATAATGAAAGGGTCAAAAATAAAGGCTGACTCTACTTCATTTTGTAAAGATTTTGCCAAAAATTTAGAACAATAACCCATACCCCATTATCTATAAACCTATTGATTTTTGATCAATTGCCAATCTTAGAATTTATTATCCTTGGTTAGAATCAAATAGCAAACTTTGTACTTAAATTGAGTCTATTTCAGAATTGGTAGATAAAGTGGTAGATGAAAAAATAAGAGCCTTAAAAACACCAGAAACATTTAACTTTAACTCTAGTTGGTGACCCGCCTCGGGCTCGAACCGAGAACCTATTGATTAAGAGTCAATTGCTCTACCATTGAGCTAGCGGGCCACGCTGAAGAATTATATCTAGAAATTTATATTATGTAGAGTATTCAACAATCATTTTTTTTGTATTGCTTAACATTAATACCAAAATTGCTCCCCAAAGACTAGATATAGCTGAAACCCAAATTGCAAAAACATACCCTCCAGTAACATCAAATACTATTCCAGGAATTAATCCACCAATTGCCATTCCTATACCTGCACCAAAGAGTTGCCAACCATAGGTTGTGCCCATAGGAAATCTGCCGTAATACTGTTTATTTATTACTGGAACCACAGTCCCTTCACCTCCATAAGGAAGGCCAAACAAGACAGCAAATAAATAAAAATCAAAAACTGTCGTTGCATTTAAAAGAAGAAGAACTGATAGCCCTTGACCTAAAAATGAAAGAAAAATTATCGGCTTGCTGCCATATTTATCACCAATTATAGGAGCTGCAAAACGGGACAAAATACTTGTAATAGCTATTATGCTCAGCACACCAGAAGCCGTCACTAAGCTTATACCTTGGTTAACCGCCATTGGAATAGCAGCTACCAAAATTACAGAATGGCCAACACATCCCCAAAAATGAATATTTATTAAGTGCCAAAAGCTGTCAGTTTTATAAATCAATTTTTGATTGTTGGAATTCCAGAGCATCCCTTTCATCTCTGATTTATCATCTGTGCTTAGCCAACCATAAGGAAGGCTGGATTTCTTTTCTGGAGAGTCATAAAAAAACAGCAGACATATTGCTATTACTATAGAACCTAATATTCCAAATATTAGAAAAGTATTTTGCCATCCAAAATATTCAAAGCATATAGCCAGAGCTTGAATGGAAAGAGCTGGCCCTATACTCCATGCAACCATCATGGCTCCTGTGCCTATACCTGTCCCTCTTTTAAACCAACCAACAACTGCAGGCACTATTGGAACTAAATATATAGACTGAGCAATTCCTAGGACAAGTCCATATGAAATGTAAAACTCAATTATTGAAGAAGCCGAAGCGGTCCAAATCATGCCTATAAGAAAGAGCACAGTTCCAACAGCCATGGCTTTTCTAGCACCCATTAAGTCTCCCATTATTCCTGCAATAGGACTAAAAAGAGCTGTGCATAAAGCTGCTATTGCATATCCTAGGCCTATTTGACCTTGAGACCAACCAAAGGTTTGGGACATAGGATCAACCATAACCCCGAATACATTTCTGATGGTGCTTCCCACCATTTGAATAATAGATGCGATTATTACTATTACCCAGGCAAAATGTCGCAACTGATATTTTTCATCTAATCTCTTAATTAATGAAGCGGACATACTAATATAAAACTCCTTTCCCACCACACATCAGTGGAATTATTCCCGCTAACCCTGTTTTTAATTCTATTTTCTGAATAATCTGCTCCTATATAAATAAGCAAAGCCAGAGAAACCAAAATTGTAATAATGATCATGCTGAGGCCTTTATATGGAGTTTCGTTCATTATTTTGATTCTGAAACTAATTTTCCTGACTGAGCCCAATCAGATTTTTTAATATCATGATAAATAATATGTGTTGCGTCCGGAGTAGTCTCACCAATCTCAACTACTGCATCAGTAATAGCTTTAGCTAATTTTGCTTTTTGTTCAGTGGATCTTCCTTCAAACCATTTAACTTCAATTGTAGGCATTTTTGTCTCCTATTTAAGTATAATTAAATTAAATTCTAATATATCTTATAGATTATAAATGGATAAAGAAAAAGAATTCGTAAATATTATTAAAAATATTGTAGATCCAAATTATGAAGCAGTTGGTTGGGAGATTGGCATTGGTGATGATGCCGCTATTGTAAAAGGGGATGTGGAAGGAGGCCCTTTAGCAATTTGTTCAGATGCAATAGTAGAAGATGTTCATTTTAATATTGACCATTATTCTTTCAGAAATATCGGATGGAAGAGCATAGCAATTAACGTAAGCGATATTATATCTATGGGTGCGATGCCAAAATACTTTACGGTTTCAATAGGATTAAATAGAGAGTTCAGGATAGAAGATTTTGAGGAACTAATAACTGGCATTAAAGAATGCTCTGATGAGTTTAATGCAATAATTGCTGGAGGAGATATTGTTAGGTCAGAAAAATTATTCATAAGCGTATCTGCTGTTGGTTTTTTTGATTGGAAAAACAGAAAAAGAGGTATGACAAGAAATGATGCTCTTCCTGGAGACAAGATTGGGGTAAGCGGTTTTTTGGGTGATTCTTTAGGTGGATTTTTAAGTTTACAAAAAAATAAAAATGAAGACTTACAGCTTATTTCTAAACACTTGAAGCCATATCCTAATTTATCTTTAGCAAGAAGATTGTTCTCTAATAATATAAATTGTTGTACAGATATTAGCGACGGATTGAATGCGGAGTTAATTAATATTTGCGAATCTAGTAATGTTTCTATATCAATAGAAGTTGAAAATATGCCTATCTCTTATGAATTAAAGAATGCTTTTCCAAATAATTATTTTGATATGGCTATTAATGGAGGAGAAGATTTTGAACTTTTATTCACATTTAACGATCTGCCTAAAGATATGCTTGATCAAATAACTGTTATAGGAGAAATTAAAGAGATAGGTTCAAATCAAATTACCTATAATCTGAGAGGGAATAAATACTCCCCTAACTTAAAACAATGGAGACATTTTGAATAGTTTTTCTAAAGAAATAATAACTAATTCCCCTGAAGAAACATTAGGGTTAGGGATTAAAATTGCTCCACTTATTGGTATAGGAAAAATTGCTTACCTAAAAGGCTCTTTAGGTGCAGGCAAAACTACCTTAGTCAAAGGGATAACTGAATTTTATAAATGTTCTCAGTTAGCTAAAAGCCCTACCTTTATACTAGTAACATCTTATTTTGGTGATATTTCCATAAATCATTGTGATTTTTTTAGACTTAATAATTCTGAGGAGATATTTGATTTAGCACTTGAAGAATACCTCGAAAATGGGAATTTAATAATTGAGTGGCCTGAGATTGGAGAAAAATACCTCCCAAAGCCCGACTTAGAGATTATGCTTGAACATACAGATTTGAGCAGTCAAAGAAAAATTATTATTAAAACAAATACCAAAGAAAGTTTAGAAAAATTATTATGAAAAATATTCTATCCATAGATACGTCAACTAAGAATGTGTCTGTTTCTTTTTTTTCAGGAAATGAAATTCTTTACGAAAAATGCTGGACATCAAAAAATAACCACAGCATCGAATTAATTGATTCCATAAAAAACGGGTTTAATGAGACTAATTTAAATCAAACTGACTTTGATTGCATTGCAGTTGCCATCGGTCCAGGTGGATTTAGTTCAATAAGAGTTGGAATGAGTCTATCTTTAGGGCTTTCAAAAAATAATAATCTTAAGATAATTGGGATGCCAACTTTTGAAATTGAGTTAGAAAGCCATAAAGATTCAAATTATATAAATAATTTAGTCGCATTGATACCTGCAGGATTTGATGCTTTCTGCTGGAAAAATATTAACAATATAAATACTAGAGAGCCTGATGGAATAGTAAATGTAAATGATATAAATAAGATATTTAGTGAAGATACATTTTTTTGCGGAGAAAATTTATCTTCAATTTTTGAAAATTTTTCTGGTTTCAAATATGCTGATCGAAGTTATAGAAAACCTGAACATATTTTAAAATTAATCAGAAGGATAGAGTCAGAAAATGAGATAGAAAAATATTCTGACTTAAACCCAATTTATTCAAGATCACCAAATATAACAAAAAAAAAGGAGGGATAATGACAACCGAATCAACCTTAGTTTTAATAAAACCTGATGGAGTAAATCGTGGTTTAATAGGTGATGTTATTTCTAGGCTTGAATCAACTGGTCTAAAAATTTCTGGGTTAAAGCTCATCCAAATAGATAATGAGTTAGCAGGTAAACATTATCAAGAACATAAAGAAAAGCCTTTTTTTGGAAGCTTAATTGAATTTATTACCTCATCTCCTGTTGTAGCAATTGTCATTTCTGGTCCAGATGCAATTAAAAAAACAAGGACTACAATGGGGGTAACGAATCCATTGGAATCTGAGCCTGGAACAATAAGAGGTGATTTTGGTCTAACAGTGGAAAAAAATATTATTCATGGTTCTGCAAATATAGATGATGCTAAAAGAGAAATATCGCTTTATTTTAACGATGATGAAATTATCAATTACCCAAGATCAATTGATAATTGGATTGAATAATTTTTATTGGAGCCTAACTATTTCTTTTGCATTAGACCACAAGTCTTCTAAGTCGTAGTTTTCTCTGCTTCTTTTTGAAAGAATATGAACGCTAAGGCCAAAATAATCTAGTAGTATCCACCCAGTTTTGCCAGTTCCTTCTTTATGATGAATTTTTTTACCGTCTTTTTTCATAGCCCGCATTATCTTTTGAGCTAAATTTTCAAGGTGCCTGTCAGTTTGTCCAGTTACTAAAATGGAATAGTCTGAAAATACCGAAATCTTTCTTGTATCCAACAAAATAATTTCTTCTCCTAAATTTTCTGAAGCTATATCTGCAATTTTTCTTGCATTTTTTTCTAATAAGATTGACTTACCCATATATATAAATTATAAACCTTTCGTGTATATTAATTAAGATTGTATAAAATGTCTGACTCAAATAATAATAATAAAACAGTTGTTGTAGCGATGAGCGGAGGTGTTGACTCCTCTGTTGCTGCTTTATTACTACATAAACAAGGATACAATGTTATTGGAGTAACTATGCGGTTATTTCCTTATGAAGACAACAATGCCTCTAAGTTAAATAAAAGTTGTTGCTCTTTAGATGATGTAGAGGATGCAAGATCAGTTTGTAGAAAAATAGGAGCAAAGCACTATTTCTTAAACTTTGAAAAAGAATTTAACGAGCACGTAATTAATTATTTTGTATCAGAGTATCAAAAAGGAAGGACTCCCTTTCCATGCTTAGCTTGTAATGACAGACTTAAATTCGACTTCCTGCTTAGAAGAGCTGAATTTTTAAAAGCTGATTATATTGCGACTGGTCATTATGCAACTATTTTAAATAAAGATGGCAAATTTGAGCTTGTAAAAGGTGAAGATGAAACTAAAGATCAAAGTTATGTTCTCTTTAATTTAAATCAAAAAATTATGAAGAAATTAAAGCTGCCAATTGGAATATACTCTAAAATTAAAATAAGAGAAATTGCATCAGAATTTGAATTAATTAATGCAGATAAACCAGACTCCCAAGATATATGCTTCATTCCCGATAGAGATTATAAAAAATATATTAATAAAAAAGTAAAAAATACTGAAGGAAATATTGTTGATTCATCTGGGAATGTTCTTGGCGAACATGCCGGAATACATAACTTCACTATTGGGCAAAGAAAAGGCTTAGGAATTGAAACTAGCGGAAAACCAATATTTGTAACTAACATCTATTCTGATACTAATAATGTTGAAGTTGGACCTTCTCAAGAACTTATGAAAAAAAATGTCAGTTTATCATCAGTTAATTTTATTTCAGGAGAAAAGCCTTTAGAAAACATCAAATTAAAAGCTAAAATTAGGTATAAAAGTTTTCCAGCTTCTGGCAAATTGAATTACTTAGAAAATGGAGACATAAAATTTATTTTTGATGAGCCTCAGCGAGCTATAACGCCTGGTCAGGCTCTAGTTTTCTATAAAGACAATATGGTTTTAGGTGGTGGTTTTATAGAATTTGATAAATCATTTAATGAAAATAAATCAGCGCGAGCAGTCAAATTAACATCGTAGATAATATTAAAAATTATATTTCCGCTCTAAAAGTTCCTGATTCCCCAAATTCTCTTATTGAAGAAAAAATTTTAGATAAAGGAATGCATAATATCGTTGGTATTGACGAAGTAGGAAGGGGGACAATTGCCGGCCCTGTAGTTTCAGCATCTATTGTTCTTGATAAAAAATTATTGTTAGGTAATCCTCAGAAATTTAACGATAGCAAAAAATTATCTGAAAAAGAAAGATTAAATAAATTTCAGATAATAGTTTACTCAAATTCTTTTTTTTCAATTGGGGCAGCATCACATGAAGAAATAGATATTTACGGTATTGTGGAAGCAACAAAACTATCAATGAAAAGGTCAATAAATAAATTAAAAACTAATATTGATATTATTCTAATTGACTCCATAAACTTAGATATAAAGGAAAAGAATATTGGTTTTAATAAAGCTGATTCAATATCTGTTTCTGTGGCGGCTGCATCAATTCTTGCAAAAGTTGCCAGAGATCAAATGATGACTAAGATTTATAATAATTTGTACCCTGGTTATTTTTTTGAAAGCAATAAAGGTTACGGATCTAAAGCACATATTGAATCTCTTAATTCTATAGGGGTTAGCAAAATACATAGAAAATCATTTAAGCCTGTAAGTAATCTGCTGATATGAAAAAATTAGGCCTGTATATAATTATTGATCCTAACAATATTGGAAAATCAGATCTTTATCATCTTGCAAAAGATATTATTGAAGCTGGAGCAGATACAATCCAATTAAGAAATAAAACCTCAAATGACAAAGAGGCTATAGATCAGGCAAATTTAATTAAAAAATTATGTAATGAAAATAATTCAAATTTTATTATTAATGACAGAGTTGATGTAGCTATTGAAGTCCAGCCAGATGGTATTCATTTAGGCAGAGATGATATGGATGTAAATGAATGCAGGGATATATTTGGAGATAACTTTATAATTGGCAATTCGAATGCAACCACCCAAGAAGCCTTCTTATCTAGCAAGCTTAAAATTAATTATATTGCTATAGGAAGTTTGTTTGAAACTATCACTAAAAAAGATACAATACCTTCGTCAATAAATGTTATAAGAGATCTTAAAGATACTAAATTTAATTTACCTATTGTTGCAATAGGTGGGATTAACAAAGAAAGGGCGCTTAGTGTCCTTGAGTCAGGGGCTGATTCTCTTTGTATCTCAAGTGCTGTGACTTTAGCAAAAAATCCTAAAAAGGAAGTATTAGAAATAAAAAAAATTATGAAAGAATATGGAAAATAAATCTTTAGCTTTAATAAAAAAAGTTACGAAATCAAGTAATTTACTGTTTAAGAAAATTCATGAGTCTAGAGAAATAGGTCTGAAAACATCTAGGGAGATAATTGGTATTTCATCAAGGTCAATTAGAGCGGCTCACAGAGGTGAGTATAAAGAATCACAAAAATTAATTGACGAAGGTATAAAAAAATTAAAATCTGTAAAACCAAAAATAATTAAGCACTCTTCTGATATGAATTCAACTTTTTTACTTGATGGAGAGAAGGAGCTATGCGAAGCAATATTTTTCATATCTTTTACTTCAAATAAAATAATACCTTTAAAATATATTGATAGTTTTTCTCCCAGTTCTTTACTAAAAGGTATGGCTGAAGCAGCAAGCGAATTAAGAAGGTCAGCTTTAGACAAAATTAGAGAAAACAATGTTTTAGAATCTGAAAAATATTTAGAGATAATGAATGAAGTAGTGGATGTCTTAGAATCAGTTGATTATCCTGAAGGTGTAACAACAGGTTTAAGAAGAACAACAGATCAATTAAGAAGTGTAGTGGAAAGAACGCGGGGAGACATTACAATTGCTTTAGAAAGAAAAGAACTAGAAAGAAGTATTAATTCTTTAAAAGAAGAATTAAATAATTAAAAGCGAGGAAAAACCATGGATAATTTAATTTTAATTGTTTTAATATCGGCTGGAATAGCATTGTTGTCGGCTATTTATTTTTTCTGGAGTGTTGTTAAAAGAAAAGTTGAAAATAAAGAACTTGCTGAAATAGCGGGGCTTATCCAAGAAGGCTCTTATGCTTTCCTAAAAAAAGAATACACAATATTGTCATTCTTTGTGTTAGCTATGTTTGTGGTTCTTTGGCTTGTAGTTGATTTAAATATTTTTAATGCGAGTGGCTTTAATGAAAATTCTGGCCCATGGACGGCTATATCTTATTTAGCTGGAGCAATAGGTTCTTCAATAGCCGGAATTGTTGGAATGAATATTGCTGTAAGAGGAAATTCTAGAACTGCTGAAGCTGCCGAAGGAGGTCTTAATCAAGCCTTAAGAGTTGCATTTAATACCGGAAGCGTAATGGGTCTTACTGTAGTTGGAGTTGGATTATTAGGGGTAACTTTATTGTGGGTAATTTTTGATCAGATTGCCGGAGCTGCATCTGCTACTAACATTATTGCCGGATTTGGATTTGGCGCATCATCTATAGCATTATTTGCAAGAGTTGGGGGAGGTATTTATACAAAAGCTGCTGATGTAGGCGCTGATTTAGTAGGAAAAGTTGAAGCAGGTATCCCAGAAGACGACCCCAGAAACCCTGCAACAATAGCCGATAACGTTGGAGATAATGTAGGTGACGTCGCAGGCATGGGTGCAGATTTATTTGAATCATATGCAGGATCTTTAATTGCAACAATATCTTTAGCTATATTAGTTGGAGTAGACAATGTATCAACTACCTCATTAGTAATGCTACCTTTAATTATTAGTGCAATTGGAATTATAGCTTCAATTATTGGTACATTTTTGGTAAGAACTAAGCCTGATGCTTCAATGAATTCATTATTATGGTCATTTAGAATAGGTATTTTTGGTGCTGCCATTCTTGCGCTTGCAGGAATATATTTGGCAAATTCATTATTATTCAATGACCCCCTACCCACATCATTGTTCTTTGTAGTCTTGACGGGACTTGCTGTGGGGCAAGTAATAGGAACAGCAACAGAGTATTTTACTTCTTATGAATACTTTCCTGTTAAATGGATATCAAAACAATCCTTAACAGGTCATCCATCAAATATTATTGCTGGTATATCTGTAGGGCTATATAGCACAGCTATACCAGCTTTATCTATTGTAGTTGGAATATTGATAGCATTTAATCTTGCTGGTCTTTATGGGGTTGGGTTAGCAGCGGTAGGGATGCTTTCTACATTAGGTATAACTTTATCTACGGATGCCTACGGCCCAGTTGCTGATAACGCAGGAGGACTAGCAGAACAAGCTGGCCTAAAACCTGAAGTAAGGGAGAGAACCGACGCTCTTGATGCTTTAGGGAATACAACTGCCGCTACAGGAAAAGGGTTTGCAATTGGGTCTGCAATTTTGACTGCATTAGCACTTTTAGCTGCATACGGCCTAGTAACAGGTGTTACCACAATTAATATTATGGATCCAAAAGTTTTAAGTGGCGTCCTTATTGGAGCTTTGCTTCCTTTCTTATTTTCTGGAATGACAATGCAGGCTGTAGGAACAGCTGCCGGGGCAATGATTGAAGAGGTAAGGAGGCAATTTAGAGAAATTAAAGGCTTAAAAGAAGGGAAAAAGGGAGTAAAGCCTGATGCGGCCAGAGCAGTTGCAATCAGCACAGCAGGATCTCTTAAAGCTATGATTTTACCTAGTATACTTGCAATCATTTCTCCTATTCTTGTTGGGCTTCTCCTAAAAGCTGAAGCTCTTGGGGGAATGTTGGCTGGATCAATAGTTTCTGGTTTTCTTTTAGCTATTTTTATGGCAAACTCCGGGGGTGCCTGGGATAATGCAAAAAAATATGTTGAGCTAGGTAATCACGGAGGAAAAGGTTCAGATACTCATAAAGCTGCTGTTACTGGTGATACAGTCGGAGATCCTTTTAAGGACACTTCGGGTCCATCAATAAATATATTACTAAAATTAATGACTATAGTAGCTTTAGTATTTGGTCCATTATTTATAGGATAAGCTTTTTCTAATCAAAAGAAATTAAAACCCTATCAGATGAAACCCAAGAAAATTTATTTGGCTTAAATGAATCTTTGACTATAAATAACAGGAACCCTTCTGCTCTTTCTAAATTATTCAAAGTAAAGGATCCCCAAATTGGATAGGATAAATCTTGGTCGTCAATCGCAGCAATTTTACTAATAGAAGCTGGATTAACAGGTGTATAAGTAAATCCATCCTTTGACATAAATTCACTAGAATTTTCATTAGAAATTATTCTTATCTCAGCAGAAGCTGCATTTGTTATTTCAATATTTAATATTGCCAAACTTTTGCCCTCTGGAGCGGTAATTTTTTTTTGCAAATTATCAAAATCCAGATATCCATATTCTTTAACAATTAATGGTTCGTATGATTTTATATATAAAGTCTTTCCGGATACATAAAGTGGGTCATAATCATCAAATGGATTAAAAAGTAAAAATAAGGTAATCAAAACAGATGAGAGCACAGAGATAATTGCTATTCGTATTAAAGATTTATTAGTTAATGAAAACATATCTATCTTTGAGCTAATAGAGATAGCTCAGACAAGACACTTTCTAATGAATTAGTTAAAAATTGTATTTCATCTAAAGTATTCTCCATAGAAAAGCTAAACCTTATAGACCCTATAGCCAATTTTGGATCAATCCCCATGCTTATTAAAACATGGGATGGCTCTAATGATGCAGAGCTACATGCACTTCCGCTTGAGGCAAAAATTCCATCCATATCCAATCCAATTAGAATAGGCTCCCCTTCAAAACCTTTGAAGCAAATATTTAAAATATTTGAGAGGGAATTTTTAGTTGGTGTAACAATATCATATTCATATTTTATATTTTTAAGATTTAATCTTAATTCTTCCACTAATTTTTTACAGTGAGAATTAAAAGTATTCTTTTCATTGTCTGCAAGAACAAGAGCTTTAGAGAAACCTACAATTCCCGGTACATTTTCAGTCCCTGACCTTCTTTGTCGTTCTTGTCCTCCGCCAAGAATTATTGGGGCGATAGGTATTCCTTTTTTGATATATAAACAACCAACCCCTTTGGGCCCTTTAATTTTGTGCCCAGAAAGACTCATCATATCAACGCCTAACTCTTTGACATCTAAATCCAATTTACCAGCTGCCTGAACTGCATCTGTGTGTATATAAATTTCTCTTTCAAACTGCTTAGCTTTATTTTTAGCAATTTTACTTATTTCAGATAAGTTTTGGATTGTGCCAGTCTCATTATTAGCCAACATAATTGAAATTAGAGATGTATTGCTATTTATTTTAGACTCCAGCTCTTCTAAATTTATAAATCCTTCTTCATCAACATTTAAATATGAAACTTTATAACCTGTTGACTCCAGCTCTTCCATAGCGTGAATTACAGCATGGTGCTCAATTTTAGTTGTTATTAAATGATTACCTGTATCTTTTAATGCCTTAGCTACACCTATAATTGCCATGTTGTCTGACTCAGTTCCACCACTTGTAAATATTATTTCGCTAGGCCTGCAATTTAGTATATTTGATACATTTTCTCTAGATTCATCCACTGCATCTCTTGCGATCTGCGCGATACTATAAAGACTAGAAGGGTTGCCATAATTTTCAGAAAAATATGGAATCATTGCATCTAAAACTTCTTTTCGCATAGAAGTAGTTGCAGCATTATCTATATATATCTCTTTTGGTGAATCTAATGTCATTATTAAGATTATTTTATCAAAACAATCCAACTATTGTTGAATATAACAATTTAATTGGCTATCATTTCCATTTAGTAGTTCAAGCACACACAATATTAATTAAAATGATTAAGATTTCAAATATGTCTAAATATTATGGGGATTACCCTGCTGTATTAGATGTTTCATTTTCAATTGAAAAAGGTGAAACAGTTGGGTTACTTGGCCCGAACGGAGCAGGTAAATCAACCACTATGAAGGTTATGACAGGCTACACTCCACCTACAAATGGCAAGGTAACAGTTGGCGGATACGATATTGTTGATAAATCTTTTGAGGCAAGAAAACAAATTGGTTACCTTCCGGAAAATGTCCCGTTGTACCTAGATATGACGGTAAAAGAATACTTGCATTTTATGGCTTCTATAAGAGGTATGAAGGAAGGGATTTCAAAAAGAGCTGATGAAGTTATAGATATTACCGGTCTAGAAACTTACAGAGATGTGATAATTGGGAAACTATCAAAAGGATATAGGCAAAGAACTGGTATAGCTCAATCAATAATACATAAACCCAAAATTTTAATAATGGATGAGCCAACAATTGGGATAGACCCTGTGCAAGTGGTAGAAACAAGAAAATTAATACAAAGCTTAGGAGGTGAGCATACTCTAATACTAAGTTCTCATATTCTTCCTGAAGTAACCACTATATGCAAAAGAGTTTTAGTTATTCATGATGGAAAAATTGTAGCTGACGATACTCCTAATAATCTATCAAATAGGCTTCAGTCTACTCAAGTTTGCGAGGTTTCTATAACAGAAAATAATGATGTAAATTTTATTAACTTATTGAGAGGACAGGATTATGTAGTAGATGTAAGAAGTAAATTTGATAATAATAACGAACACAAAAGCTATATAATTGAAACGTCCTCAAACATAGGGGCAGAGGAAAAAATTGCAAAATTGATAGTTGATAATAATATTGGCTTACATAAATTAAATTCCTTGCCACTGACTCTAGAAGAAATATTTTTACAACTAACGTCAGAATAAATAAATGAATAATATATTTACAATATTTAAAAAAGAGCTGACAAGTTATATTAAATCTCCTATGGCATATATAGTAGCGGCATCTTTTTATACTGTTACTGGATTTTTCTTTATTGCATCTGTTTCTGATGCTTTTTCTGAGGCAAGTATTAGAGGGTTTTTGGCTGGTGCTGTCTTCTTTTTAATTTTTTTATCTCCTGCATTAACAATGCGCCTTATAGCAGAGGAGCAAAAGCTAGGTACCATGGAGCTTTTAATGACCTCCCCATTAAAAGAGCATGAAATAGTTATTGGGAAGTTTTTTGCCTCTTTTGCAATAGTACTATTTATGCTTTTAGGAACTCTTTTTTACCCAATAATATTATTAATCTTTGGGGTTCCTGATTTAGGCCCAATATTTACAGGGTATTTAGGTCTAATTTTATATAGCTCCTCTACACTATCAATAGGAATTTTTGCATCATCCTTAAGCTCAAATCAATTAGTTTCGTTAGTTGTTGGGTCTGGAATATTAACTCTTCTTACTTTTATTGACTTCGTTTCAGAAAGAGTCACAGGATTTTTAGGTACAATTTTAAACGAACTTCAGCTTGGCGGTTCTTTTTCTGTGTTCGATACAAGCAGTTTTGGAATTGCAGAAAAAGGGCATTTTGCAGATTTTGCTAGAGGAATAATTTCCATATATGACATTGTATTTTACCTATCAATATCAATTATTTTTTTATTATCCACAATTCTAATTTTAGAAACTAGGAGGTGGAGATGAAAAATAATAGAGGGGAAATAAAAAATGAAACAAGAAAAATTATTGATTTAATAAAAGATTATTCCTATTCGATTCAATATATATCTTTGGCTTTTGGAGTACTTGCTACAATATTCGGAATACTAATTATTGTATTTATTAGAGGTATTCAATTTTCAGGATTTTTAGTTTTATCTATAGGTATTTTCGCGTTTATATTATCTCTGGTAATTAATTTAAGTAGTATAAAAAAAGCTATTTTTTCTTCAAGAGGAGCTTATGGTGCAAATACAATATTTATCTTAATTGCGACTATCTTTATTTTAATAGCTGCAAATTCTGTTATTTACATACTCAATGACAGAGGGTCATCCCCGTCCTGGTTCAGATCTGACCTTACAGCCTCAAAAGAATACGAATTATCAAATCAGGCAATAAATGCAATTGGAAACTTAAAAGAAGATTTAGAAGTTTTTATTTTTTTAAGGTCTGATTCTAGCCAAGATAAACTATCTATAAATAGAACTGAAGATTTACTTAGTGAGTTTTCCAAAAATTCGAATAAATTTAATTTAACATATAAGCATGTTGATCCTGACTTAGATCCTAATTTAGCAAGCAGTTTAAATGTTGATAGATATCTTGCAGGGCGTGATCTTCCAGTATTAATTTTAAAACTCAAAGAAAGTCAAAGAATTTCATATGTTGTAGGAAAAGACCCGAGTGAAGCAATTGATGTTTTTAGTGAGAAAGATCTTATTTCTGCATTATTAGTTGTAAATCAAATAAAGCAAAAGGTTGTACTATTCTTATCTGGTCATGAAGAAAGGGACATAACAAGTGTTGATAAGGCCTCAGAATCTTTTGGTCAAGCTAAAATTTCATTGGAAAGAGATAACTATATTGTTAACTCTGTTACATCAGATGAACTATCAAGAATACTTCTATCGGGGGATAGAGAGTCATTCCCGGCAGCCCTTATAATAGCAGACGCAACTGATGAAATTTTAACCTCGGAACAAAATTTAATTCAGGAATATATTAGGTTTGGTGGAAACTTAATGCTTTTATTGGAGCCTGACTCACCTCCAAGTTTATCAAATTTAGTTTCTCCCTGGGGGGTAGTAGCTGGAAACGGAACCTTAGTAGATACTGCTAGTTATGTAGCCCCAAATATTCAGTTTTTACAAATTAAGGATTCTAACCTTCAAATTCCCGATCATCCGATTACCCATAACTTTGATGTTATGTATTTTCCGGGCTCAAAGTTTATTGGGCTTTCACTTAGGCCAGACGAAATAAAAATTACTCAAAACGGAAGGCCTCATATTAAAGCTGAACCAATAGCTTATACTACTTTAAATAGCTGGGAAGAGACATCAAATGAATCAATTAATTTTGATGGAGAATCTGAACTTGCTGGCCCACTGCCAATAATTCTAGCTGTAGAATCAATAGCAGCTATAAATGAATCTCCAGTGCTAAATGAAAGAGGAGATTATGTAACATCAAAATTAATAATTTCAGGCGATACTGATTTTGCAAGTAACAAATTTTTATTCTCAGCTAAAAATGAAGATCTTTTTGCTAATTCTATTAACTGGCTGACTAGCGATGTAGAGTTGATTTCAATAAGACCTAAAATCAAAGTATTTAGAGAATTAGTATTAACTCAAGATGAAAGAAATTTTGTTAGGTGGAGCGGATGGATATTCCTGCCTGTAATTTCTATATTTCTCGCCTTATGGTCTTGGTGGCGAAGAAGATAATGAATTTTAAATTTTCGCTAGTTCTTATTATTATCATATCTATTTCAATACCTTTAGCAGTATTTTTCTTAAGAGACACAAATACTAATAATAATGTCCAAGGATCTGAAAAGATTATTAAATCTTTTTTATATACTGCCCCGGAAGACCAAATAATTTCAATAGATTTTATGGGAGACAGAAATGAAATTAGATTTGAAAAATCTAATGATTCTTGGAATATTATTGAAAATAATAGTACTTATCCTGTAAATCCTACTCGATGGTCTGGAATTACATATCTTTTAAAAGGTCCATTAATTCAAAGAACATTAAGTGAAGAGAAATCAAAAAATTTAGAGCAGTTTGGTTTAAAGAATCCTTCCCTTAAAGTAAGATTAGAATTTGTTGACGCTGAACCAATATTGATAGATTTTGGAATTTTAAGTTCAGATAAATCATATCAATTTGTTAAACTTGAAAACCAACAATCCGTTCATACATTAAACGCATCATACGGCAAAGCTTTACAAAATTTGCTAATGGATCCACCAAAACCAAAATGGATTTATAATTTTGACTCTGAAAATATAGATGAAATTTTAGTATATAAGTCAGGCATACTTTATTCTGCTTACGGAAGAAATATTTTTAATAATGTTAGCAGCGAATGGAAAATATGCGATTTAATAATTGATGAAATTTCTGGTAATCCTATTATCGAAAAAGAGCCTTGTGAAGGTGATAAAAATGCAGATTTAACCATAGTGAATAAAATAATTGAATTACTAAAGGAACCTAGAATATTAAATGTTTTAGGATTAGGACTGGAGACTGAAGAGGAATTTGAAAGTTACGGCATTACAAAGGACAGCACATATATTTATTTAAGAAATAATACATATACTGAAAAAGGGACATTACTGATAAAACCTGTAACTGTAAGTTTTAGTAATTTAGAAGAAAGTAAAATTAATGCTGTTTTCCAAGATTCTAACGACGTGGTATTAGTTGAAAAAATATGGGCTGAAGATATTAATCAAATAATTAAGTAGAGGTTAAGTTTCTGTAAAGTTGAGGTATTCTGAGAGGCAAGGAAGCTATGTCATCTAAAACTTCATAGCTCAAATCTTCCATCATACTTTTCATGTAATCATGCCCCTCTTTATCAACAGTTAAGCAAAAAGTTGTAATACCTTGATTTTTAGCTTCTAGCAAAGCTTTCTTGGTATCATTAACAGCATACTCTTTTTCTACACCCTCTCTACTGTACCCTCTATCTTGAGGTCTTCCATCACTAATTAAAAATATAAATTTTGATTTCTCTTCAGTTTTTAATAGCTTTTGAGTACAGTGTCTAACTGCAGGACCCATTCTAGTTGCATGCAAAGGACTAATACGATCAATTCTTTTTGGAATTAATGGGGAAAAATTTTCATCTAGATCTTTAATTGTAAAATATTCTACATTTTCTCTTCCATATCCTGAAAATCCAAATATGCCGTATGTGTCGCCTAAGTTTTCTAATGCATCTAAAAGTAAAATTAATCCTTCTTTTTCTAGATCCACTATCCTCTTATAGGATCTTCTAAAGCCTTGAGATCTTCTCTTTCTAAGCCACTCCATATACTTTTCCGGATTATCAGGCGCAGACCACTCATCTCTGGAGCTATCAGTGTCATCTATAGCCTCTGCTGTTGAAGCACTCATATCAAGTAAAAAGGCTACTGATATACTTCGTTCTACTTTATTTCTTCGCCAATAAAGTTTTTCAGACGGGCTAATTCCTGCTCTTAAATCAACCATAGCCTCTACAGTTAAATCTAAATCTTGCTCTTCACCTTCTTCAAGTCTTTTAATTTTTCTGTATGTCTCTGGATTCATTAATTCAAATTGTTTTTTAATATCGGCAACAATGTCAGCATATTTTTCTAAGGTTTCTTCGTAATATTGGAGGTCACCTTCTCCAATCTTCTTTTCATTAACAAGACACCAATTTTTTTTGTAAGTTTCATCTCTAAAATCCCATTCGTCATATAGAAATTGATTATCCTCAACAACTTCAAGTGCTTTACCATCTTCATCAAAATGATCAAACCTGTCTGCAAATTTAGATTGATCATCTTCGATTTTTTCAGTTTGCATTTCATTAAGTGCTTCCTCTAAATTTTGTGTTATCTCTGATTCGACAGCATTGTCAGCATTTTCATCTAAATTATCATCAACAGAATCTTTCAACATTTCTTCAATTTGCTCTGCTGAAAGATCTGATAAATCCCCTTCGTCCGAAAATTCAGCCTCTCCAAGACTCATTTCAAGTAATAATTGAGACAATTCCGGCTTAAATTCCCCCCAATGCTCTACTTCCTGAGGGGATGAATAATTATCTAACTCTTCTTCATTATTGTTTTCAGTACTATTATTTATATCGCTATCTGATAAGTTTTCATTTGAGTATGAATAGAATTCTAAGAGGTCATTATAAGAATCTTCAAATTTTTCAAAAATATCTTCCTCAAAGTCATACTCTTCAAAATCATCCTGAGATTCATTTTTAACACCCATCAATATTTTATATGCCCTTAGAGTTGCCTCTGCAGTATCCTCAATTCCAGAATCTTGCTCTCCTAAAATTACTAAAAGATTTAGAAGTTCTTTTAGTTGAGATTCAAGCTTCTTTGGTGCCTTTAGTTTTTGTGGTTTTAGGCTATACCTAATTATTAACTCAATTAGAAGTTCTCTGCCAGGCAATTTTTCAACCTCAGGCCTAGATTGCAATGCATTTTCTTTAACATCTTTATAAGAATTTGAAATACCTCTGTATTTATTTAGAACTTTTTCATCAACTCTAAAAGCTTCAAATACTGAAAAAATATCTTGAGCTAACTTTGAGTTTTCAAATAATTTAAAATACTTAGTCATGTCAGTTATATCTGTAGTATTATTTAGTGAATTTTCTTCTAACTTCTTCACTAATGAAAATCTTAAATCTTTAAATTTTGAAGATGCAGAATCTAGCTTAAGCTTAAAGGTCCCAAATTCGACATGACCTACCTGATGAGTGGCTATGACTTTTAACCAAGAAAAATTTTTATCTCTCTCAGGAAATTTTTTTATAGACTCAGGTAAATAGATTGTAGATCCTTCAGTTGTAGCTAAATTAGAATTAAACCAACCAATTTCTTTATCAACCATTATATTTGAACTTTGAACCCCTAGCTCTTGCCCACTTAAAGCACAACAATAAAGTTTTAATATATCTTTTTCGATGTCTAAATCTACCGAAAATGTTAACTCATTAAATAATGCTTTTGACTCAGGGCTATCCAAAGAAAAATATCCTTCAGCATTATTTCCTGAATTTATAATGCTTATCCCATTGTTAAACCAAATATTAAATTTTTCTTTTGACAGTCCTCGCCTTAAAGTTTGAAAATTCAAAGAATACCCTTTTACTTGGTCAGCTTTATTAGCAGTAAGAGATATAAGCATATTTTCATACTCTTCAGAATAATCTAAAGAAATATCTGAAAAAATTTCTATTGATTTTTTAATTACTACAAAGAAATCTTGAGGATTAGAATCCAGTATAATAATTAGTGATTTCATGAACTCTTTTCTTTGATTAATCAAATCAGCATTCTCTGCCAGCAATTGAAATATTTTTTCAAAATCTTTAATAAGTATTTTTGAAACTTTATTAATAATTTCGTTCCACATCTTTAAGTCATTGGGACTGAATTGAGAAATTTTATATACCCAATCAATAGTTTTTGAGGAATAATCAACATTTCTTGTAGAAATTCTTTTACAAGTATCCACTAATTTTTCAAGATCATCATAAGAAGAGGCGATATTAATTTCAGGGGACAATTTATAAAATTTTTTAGCTAACAAGGAAGAGTTTTTTGATGACTTAAACAAGCTTAACCCAAGGTTACCCCAATCAAGTAAATGCCTAGGCCTTAAATTCTTAAGTATGTCTGTCGAGCTATCAACGTAGATCTTTCCCAAATCAGAATTTTCAGAAGCAATTCTGTTAGACTGCTTTGCCCATTCAATAAATTGAGTTTGAGGGAGGGACCGGAAAACATTTGGAGATTCTTTTATTAAACTTAAAACATATTGTTGTTGACTGGAATTAATATCAGTATTTTCTACAGATGAATAAATTATACTGCCCCATTCATTTAGGCTTGACTCATTTAAGCCTTCAAACAAAGTATTTAAAGTCTCATTTAATTCTTGTGTGTCAATCCAATTATATTTTTTTAAATTATTTTTTATTTCTTTCATTATCTGCAGTAATTATACTTAAAAATTCTTTAATTATACTTGCTGTGGCTCCCCAAATTAATTGATTATTAATTATATATGCTGGCTTACTAATTAATAGATTGTTAGATAAATAATAATAATCCCTTATATTATTATTATTTATAAATTCCGGAATAGATAAAAACATATAATCAATAATTTCTTTTCCATCAACTTTTATTTTTACGTTTTCTTTTAATAAGACTACAAAAGGTTGAATAATATAACCTGTTCTCGTATTTTCCTTACTTAAAGAAGAGATTAACTTAACATTATCTTGAGCTACGCCTGTCTCTTCTGTCATCTCTCTGTACGCTGTGTTTAATAAGTTAAAATCATTCTCTTCAAATGTTCCTCCAGGTAAACAAATCTCATCACTATGAGCGGATAAATTCTTAGATCTTTTAAGAAGTAAAATTGAATAATCTCCATTTTTAAAAAGGACTGGCAAAAACACAGAAGCATTTGTTTGCTTCGAATTTTTATTTATATTTTCATATTCATATCTGGAATCTTTAGATAATAATTCCTTTAATTTATCCATAATCTATGGGAATATTGCGCTAATAATTTCTTCAATACTTCTATAAAGTTTCTTATCATCAGTTATTCCCCAGGTTACTGCTACTTGGCAAGCTCTTCTAGGGGCTATTCCATCTTTAATTAATTTCCCGGCATATATTAGAACTCTCGTGCTCGCAGCCTCTGAGAGCCCATGATCAGTTAAATTCCTAATCTTTTCACCTAGCGATGATAATGAATCTGCTGTCGAATCGTCTATTCCTGCCTCTTCTTTTAAAATCTTTGCTTCTTGTTCAGGAGTTGGGAAATCAAACTCAATAGCAACAAATCTTTGCCTTGTACTTTGCTTTAGATCTTTTAATGCATTCTGATAACCAGGGTTATAGGAAACAACCATCAAGAATTCGTCAGCGGCTTCTACAACTTCCCCCAGCTTATCAATTGTTAATATCCTTCTGTGGTCAGTTAAGGGATGAACAATTACAGTAGTATCTTTTCGTGCCTCAACTATTTCATCAAGGTAACAAATTCCTCCGCTCTTTACGGCTCTTGTTAATGGACCATCTATCCATTTAGTACCAGATGAATCAATTAAATATCTCCCAACTAAGTCGCTAGCTGTTAAATCTTCATGACAAGCAACAGTTATCAAAGGAACAGATTTTTTCATATTGCTTGATATATACCATGACATATATTCAACAAATCTCGTTTTACCAGTTCCTGTAGGACCTTTTAGCAAAATAGGAACCTTTTGATTATAAGCTGATTCAAATACCTGAATTTCATCACTAACAGGTACATAAAATGGTTCTTTATCAATTGAATAGTCTTCGATCTTATAATTTTTAGAATTTGAAGATTTAGTAGCCATTAGAATTCCTTTCTTATTCTTTCCAATAGGAATTGTACATTATTATTTAGTTCTTGTTTGGTTGAATCGTTATAAATAAATTCATTAATATTGCTTAACTGTGCATAATCTTCAATTTGTATCTTTAATCTATTTAGAAAATCTGGGCTATTATTTTCTTCTAACCTAGATTTAATATTTTCAATAGATGCAACAATACACCATAATTCATCACAGTATTTATTAAAACCACTCTTAACAATTTGTGCGCCCTCAATAAATATTATCTCTTCTTTATTTAATTCATTAAGCGTGTTTTGCAATAATTCCTCTAACTTTGGCCAAACAATTTTTTGGAGCTTCTCTAAAGATGAACTATCCCCCTCAAAAACTTTTCTTGATAATTCAAACCTACTAATTTCTAAACTATTATCTAAAATATTATTCCCCCAAATTTGAATAATTTCTTCATATTGTTTTGACCCTTTTTCATAAACTTTATGACTTAATTCATCTAAATTAATTACTGTGAAATTTTTATTTACTAAATATTCACCAACGGTAGATTTACCTGAACCCATAAGTCCTATCAAACCAATGATCATTTTAAAGCTCTTGAATAGATTTTGATACGGCTCTTATAACAAGGCCGACATCATTAGGTGAAACCTCGCGATGAGTAACCATTCGAACAGTATTTCCGGCTGGAGCTATCATAACCCCATTATCTAGGAGGCCATTTTTAAATTTATTCATGTCAGATGATTTATCTTTCAAAGAAAATCGAATGATATTTGTCTTTATGTAATCAACATCAATATCAATTCCATCAATATCCGCTAAACCATTGCCAATATTTTTAGCATTTTCATGGTCTTCATATAATCTATCCACCATATTATTTAATGCAACAATCCCTGATGCGGCGAATACTCCAGCTTGACGCATTCCTCCACCAATAGCTTTCCTCCACCTTTTTGCTTCAACGATTATTTCTTTTGATCCACAAATAATACTCCCAACTGGGCAGGATAATCCTTTAGAAAGACAAAAAGTTACAGTATCTAAGTGTTTTGTTAAATTAGAGACATCAGTATTTAATGCAATTGCGGCATTAAAAAGTCTAGCGCCGTCCATATGGATCTTTAAATTATTTAAATTGCAAACATCTCTTAAATCTTTAATATAACTCTCACTAACAGGGTATCCTCCACATTGATTGTGAGTGTTTTCTATACTTACCACAGAAGTTGTAGGTTTATGATCATCTCTTGGGTTAATGGAATTTCTAACTTCGTCTAGATCTAAAGTTCCATTTTCTTCATTCTTGACTACATTTAAGCTCACTCCTCCAAAAATAGGTACACCAGCGCCTTCCCATGCATAAACATGGCATTGATCGCCTAAAATAATTTCCTCTCCCCTATTAGTAAGAGTAAGCAATGAAACCAAATTACCCATAGTCCCGGAAGATACCAACAAAGCACTCTCTTTTCCTGTAATTTCAGCAGCAAGGTTTTGAAGTTCATTAACTGTCGGATCCTCCCCTTGCACATCATCACCTACCTCAGCATCATACATAGCTTTTCTCATATCTTCTGTAGGCCTCGTAACTGTGTCGCTTCTCAAATCAATCAAAATACTTTCCCCTTAATTATTTTTGTTTAAAAATATAAAATTACTTTTAGAAGACTTTTAGTTTAACAAAATTAGCTATGTGATGAAAAAAATATTATCTAAATTTAAAAAAATTTATATACCACTCATAATTATTGTATTTTTCTTATTTGATCAAATTTCAAAAGAAATAGTAATAAGGACTCTTAAAGTTGGAAGTTCTGTTCCTGATGAAGGGTTTTTTAGGTTTACGCACGTAAGAAATTTTGGAAGTGCCTTCAGTATAATTCAAGATGCGAATCTATTTTTAACAATTGTTGGAATATTTGCGATTATCTTAATAATGTATTTTTTAATATTTGTCGCAAAAGGTTCAATTATTTTAGAAATATCAATCTCTCTGCAACTAAGTGGAGCTTTTGGGAATATAATTGACAGAATAAGGCTTGGTTCAGTTACTGACTTTATAGATGTAGGTGCATGGCCAGTATTCAATATTGCCGACTCCTGTATAAGCGTGGGAATGGCAATGCTTGCTTTTTATCTCTATGTAAACTGGAAAGAAGAAAGAAAAGCAAATGAAAAAGATAATTTATAAAAATGACAAAGATATAAGAATTGACTTATTTGTAAGTAATAATACCTCTTATTCGAGGAGCCAAGTGTCAAAACTAATTAGCAAAGGAATGATTAAGAAAAATGGATTGGCTGTGTCAAAATCTTCTGAAAAAATTAGCAATGAAGATGAA
>PBNX01000007.1 GCA_002723375.1 Dehalococcoidia bacterium | reverse complement strand
ATCCAATTAAGTTTCCTTAATTGAGGTGAGCTCTTACCTCACCGTTTCACCCTTACCAAATGGCGGTTTACTTTCTGTTGCACTTTCCGTCAAGTTACCCTGCCCGGCAGTTAGCCGGCATTCTAATCCGATGGTGCTCAGACTTTCCTCTTTTTAAAAAAGCGACTGCCCGTCTACCTTGATCGGGATTGAATATATTAAATTTTTACACAGTAGTCAAAATTTTATTAAAGTTATTTTTAACTTTTACCACCTTGTTATATTCATCTTTAGGATTACTTATTTTAAAGTGCTTCTCATATTCTCTAAGTCTATCTATATCATATTTAAGATTTGAAACTTTTAATTTACCTCTAATAACTAACTTAATATTATTTCTAAAAGCATTAACTAAAGTATTGTAGTTTGCAAATTCTGAGTTATTTTCGTTATTTTTTTTCTGAGAATCAATGTAAGATTTATCAACTTCTAGCCTCATATTTATAACTTTTCTGCATTGAGTATTATTACAATTTAAATAAGTATAAATTTTATTAAACTCTTCCCCATTAACATTTTTCCATTTTCTGTGATGAATTGATTTATTCAATTTATTGTTGCAATAACCACATTTAAACAAAATTCTATCTCTATTATTCTTGTCGGGTTTTATTTTGGAGAAATTTACCTTTGAATTTCTAAATAAATTCTGTACAAAATCAAACTTTTCATTTGTGATAATAGGGTCATGATTATTAGATATTATTACTAAATCTCTTTTATAGACACCTGTATAAAACCTATTTGTTAAAATTTTCTTAATTGTTTGAGGAGTCCATTTTAAATCTCTAAATAAATAATTATCTCTAACTAATTTTGAAATTTTTCTTAGCCCAATCCTACTACTTTCTCCATAGTTGCCACTGTAAAGATTAAAAATCACATTTATCAATTCTGCCTTGTCAGGATCAGTTACAAATCCTCCAGAATGAGATTTAAAGTAACCAAAAGGCGCTCTTCCTAAAAAACTTCCTTTTATAGACTTCGACTTTATAGTTTCTGCAATTTTTATCTCTTTTTCAGTCTTTGGTTTTAAATATCCAAGTCTCAGCAACCCATCAGATAATAAATCTTTAGTTTCAGAATTAATTAATTCGATTTGAATTCTACGATCGTAAAGTTTTATATAATTCTCTATCAATATAGGTAAATTTTCTGCAATATCTCTAGAATTAAATATTAATAACCTTTTATTTCTAAATGAAAAATCATTAACCAAGGTATTAAAATTTCCTTTTTTAATAATTTCACTTTCTTCAATTTCTGAATCTATAAATAATTGATTTAGATCATACCCATTATTTAAAGAGTGATTTAAATAAATTGAAACAGATTCATCGTTATCGATAAATAAGTTATTACTAATTAAGCCAATAGTCTCCATAAGAAAAAATTTTTTACCTATTTGTTGTTATAGATACTTTATTTAGTTATCCTTAAATTAGGATAAAGTTACAGAAAAATAAATTCTACAAATACGAGACAAATATATTGAAATATTCAATAAATAATTTTATAAAAAATAGACCTAAAACTAAAATTGTCTGCACCATTGGACCTTCAACTGGAGAAATTGAAATATTAAAAAAACTTATTAAAGAAGGCATGTCTGTTGCTAGATTAAATTTATCTCACGGCGAAACTAAAGAACACATAAGATATGTTGAAAATTGCAGAAAATCAGCTGAAGAATTAAAGGTTCCCCTAGGCATATTAATTGATATACCTGGACCTAAATATAGAGTTGGAAAACTTCCTAATAATTCAATATCGCTGAAAAAGGGGCAAAAAATTATTTTAGGTTCAGTAAATGAAATCGAAAACGGAATAGCTAAAAAAATTAAAATCTGGCCAGAAGGCTTAAAAAAGGATTTAAATAAAATTAAAATAATTTTTCTAGACGATGGTGCTATAAAATTAAATGTACAAAAAACCAAAGGAAAGGAAATCTTTTGCACAGTCAATAATGCTGCTTTGCTCAAATCAAATAAATCTGTAACAATTCCTGGGGCAATATCCAAGCTTGACTATTTCACTGAAGAAACTGTTAAGGGGCTTAAGTTAGCAAGGAAAGTTAACGCCACTTTTGTTGGGCTTTCGTTTATTAGAAATGAAAACGATGTAAAAAAAGTAAAAGAATATTATAAAAATAGTGATTTTAACCCTCAACTTATATCAAAGATAGAGCTTCCAAGTTCTGTTCCTCACCTGAAAGAAATCATATATGAGTCTGATGGCGTAATGGTAGCAAGAGGTGACCTAGGTGTTCAATTACCATTGGAAAAAGTCCCTAGAATCCAAAAAATTATTATTGAAGAAGCTAATCATCAAGGTAAGCCAGTTATTACTGCAACTCAAATGCTTGAATCAATGATTGAATCACCATCTCCTACAAGAGCAGAGGCAACAGATATCCATAATGCAGTTATGGATGGAACTGATGCAATCATGCTTTCTGCTGAAACTTCTATAGGAAAATATCCTGTTGAAACAGTTAAGAATATGGCAAAAATTTCAATTGAGGCAGAAAATTATTTTAATTTCGAGGAATACCTTGAAAAAAGATTTTCAGGAAAAGGGTTTTCATCGATTGATGATGCAATTGCATACAATGCATGCAAAACATCAAATTTAGTAGAGTCCAAGGCCATACTTGCTTTCACTGAGTCTGGTAGTACTGCTGGCAGGGTCTCGTCTTTTAGGCCAAAAGCTCCAATCATAGGATTAATTCATGAAAAAAATGTAGAAAAATTACTTTTAAGATGGGGAATAATTCCTATATCTGCACCTCAATTTAAAAGAGTTCAAGCAATGTTTAAATTAGGTTCTGATGTATCAATTCAGACGGGAATAGCAAAAAATAAAGATTATGTTGTTGTTGTGGCCGGGATGCCTATAGGAATACCAGGAAACACTAATTTATTAAGAGTAATACAGGTCCCCGAACCTAAATAATAGATTGAATTCAAAATACATAGAACTTCCAGATAATTTAAGGTTACATTATTTAGAAAGAACAACTAGAAATCCTGATTATACTCTCCTATTTTTACACGGATTATCTTCATCATCGTATTTATGGGTTCCTTTGGTTAAAGAATTCGAATCAGATATAGCTGATATTTATTGTTTAGACTTAAGAGGTCATGGACTAACCGATAAACCAGAAGGTAATTATTCTTTAGAGACTCTAGCAAATGACGTACACAATTTTATTAAAAAGAAAAATCTAAAAAATATCATCATGATTGGTCAGTCTATGGGCGGAGATCTTGGAGTATCAATTTGCCAAAAAGTTAATGAAAGAATAGTAGGATGTATAGGCATAGATGGCGGAGCAATAAATTTAAAAGAGAATTTTGAGTCAAAAAAAGTAGCATTAGAAAAACTAAGGCCCCCTGATCTAGATGGAATGGATAAAGATGTTATGTTGACAAGACTAAGAAAAAATTGGCCTGACTGGTCCGAAGATGCCATTATGGGTCAATTCAGTATTTTTTCTGTAAATAAAGATAATAAAATTACTAAAAGGCTAAGCTTAATAAACCATCTAAAAATACTTGAAAGTCTATGGGAAAATGATTCAATTTCAAATCTAAAAAACATCAAAGTTCCTTTATTATTGATATTGGTAAAATACAACACAGATTTAACATTCATTAAAGATAGTAATGTTAGGATTGATATAGAAAGAGTAAATGGCGATCATGATATACATGCCCAAAAGCCAAAATTAGTTCATAAAATAATTGAAAAAAGAATCAATGGAAAATTTTTTGAAAAATAGTAAATTAGTTAAAAAGCCTAGCATAATAACTCTTTTTGGGTCCGGAGAAACATCACCTCATATGGCCAAATTATATAGAGGAATAATTAATGATTTTAATTCAAAGCTTAAATTTAATTTTTTATTGGATACTCCATTTGGATTTCAGGAAAATCACTCTATATTATCTAATAAAATAATTAAGTATTTTTCAGACAAAATAAACTTAAAAATAGATTCGATGAATTTTCCTGATAATAATTCATATAATGAAAATATTGCTAATAAAATAAATAATTCAGACTTTATTTTTTCTGGGCCGGGAAGCCCCACATATGCATTAAAAATATGGAAAAAAAATGGAATAGATTCTTTACTAGAATCTAAAATTAGTAATGGTGGAATATTAGCCTTTTCAAGTGCAGCAGCACTAACTTTTGGATCACATGTAATACCTGTATATGAAATTTATAAAGTTGGAGAAAACCCTAAATTAATTCCCGGACTAAATCTTCTCAGCTTTCTGTATAAAGAAACTTTAGTTGTTCCTCATTTTAATAATCAAGAGGGAGGTGATCATGACACTTCTCATTGCTTTATTGGAAAGAAAAGATTTAACAACTTAATAAAAAATAGAGATATATTAGTCCTTGGTATTGAAGAACACACTTCTATAACTTTTAATCTAAATAGTTCTTCAATGAAAGTTGATGGGAAGGGGAAAGTTATTCTTAAATCACCTAAAGGTATAGTAGAAATAAATAGCGGTGAAACTTTAGGAATTAATGAAATAAACTCAAATTACACTCCAATAATAGAAAATGAAAAGTCTTCAAATAAACCTAATGAAATAGAAAATAAAGAAATTAATATAGATATCGACATACTTGTTGATATTAGGGATAAAGCAAGATCAAAAAAATTATGGGATATATCAGATCAAGTCAGAGATATTTTATTATCTAATAATATTGAATTAGAAGATAATCCTGATGGCTCTAAATGGAAAAAAAACTAAACTAAAACAATCTTATTTGTTAATGTGCCTATTTTTTCAATACTTATAGAAACAATATCTCCTTCATTCAAAGTAAAATCTTGAGGGGGAATTATACCTGTTCCAGTCATCAAAACTGCATCCTGGGGTAAATCATTGCTTTTTTGAAGCCACTCAACCAACTCATAAACATTTCTCTTCATCTCAGAGGTAGATGATTCACCTTGAAAAACAATATTTTCTTTTCTAGTAATAGACAATTCTACATTAAGATTTTGAGGGTCTTCTATTTCGTCCTTAGAAACAATACAGGGGCCTAATGAAAAAGATTTATTATAAACTTTCGCCTGAGGGAGATATAGAGGATTCTCTCCTTCTATTGACCTACTACTCATATCGTTTCCTATAGTATATCCTGCTATTTCTCCGTTAATAATTACTACTGCCAATTCTGATTCGGGAACATCCCAACCAGAATCTTCTCTTATCCCTAGTTCTTCATTTGGGCCCTGCATTCTTTCACCGGTACCCTTAAAAAATATTTCTGGCCTATCTGCTGAATATACTTTCGCATAAACATCAGGGGTATCACTTTCTGCTTGACGTTCTCTCATGCTATCACTATATGTTACGCCTGCAGCCCATACTTCTTGAGGAAATATTGGAGACAATATTAGCGATTCTTCTACTTCACCTTCGAATCTAGGTAAATTCTTACTGGATATCAATTTTTCAACATATTTGTCTGGAGAAAGGCCTGATTCTTTGGCAATCAAATACAATTCGGAAAAATCACCTAATCCTAGCTCATAATATGATTTTTCATTAAGAACAATTAGTGATGAATACCATTCATCACTTGTTATTGAATTTTGTTTTCTATAATATTTCAATTAAACCTCCTTGTACTCCCCTTCAATTGTATCTGAATCATCACCTTTTGCATCATCATTATCACCAGATTGTTGAGTTTGTGCATCAGAATAAATATCCTGCCCAACTTCCTGCATTTTTGATTGCAGTTCATTAGTTGCATTTAAAATATCTTCAGCACTTTCCTCTTCACTTGATAATAACGAACTTAACTTTTCTTTCAATTCATTTATCTCTGATTTCTTGTCCTCTGGAATTTTATCTCCATTTTCATTTAGTAATTTTTCTGCAGCATAAATAGTGCTTTCTCCATTATTTCTTGCCTCAACCTTCTCCTTTTTTGCCTTATCTTCTTCAGCAAATTGAGACGCTTCATTAACTAGCTTGTCTATTTCGCTTTCATCTAATCCAGATCTACCAGTTATAGTTATATGTTGCTCTTTTCCAGTTCCCTTATCTTTTGCTGAAACTTTCAGAAGTCCATCAGCATCTATATCAAATGTTACTTCAACCTGCGGAACTCCTCTTTGAGCTGGAGCTATTCCATCAAGATTGAATCTTCCTATTGAGACATTATCTGTGGCCATCTCTCTTTCACCTTGCAATACATGAATTTCAACACTAGTTTGATTATCAGCTGCAGTAGTAAATGTTTCGCTTTTTGATGTCGGAATGGTTGTATTTCTATCAATTAGAGTAGTTCTAACGCCACCAAGTGTTTCAATTCCCACCGAAAGGGGAGTTACATCTAATAATAATACATCCTTTACATCACCTTCTAATACTCCCGCCTGAATAGCTGCTCCCATAGCAACTACCTCATCAGGATTAATTCCTGCAGAAGCATCTTTTCCAAATATCTTCTTAACTTTATTAATTACTGCCGGCATTCTAGTCATTCCACCCACCAAAATAATATCCGAGATTGATTTTGTATCGAGCTCCGAATCTTTAATAGCCTGCTTACAAGGCTGGACTGTTCTTTCAATAAGGCTTTCAGTAATTTCTTCAAGCTTAGCTCTAGTTATATTTGAAACGAGATGCTTAGGTCCATTGGCATCAGCTGTTATAAAAGGTAAATTAATTTCTGTTTGAGTGACAGTAGATAATTCAATTTTTGCTCTTTCTACCTCAACTCTTAGCCTTTGCAATGCGGCTGGATCTTTTTTCAAATCTATTCCTTCATTTTTCTTAAACTCATCAGAAACATAATCCAAAAGAAGGTTATCAAAATCGTCTCCACCAAGGTGCGTATCTCCATTGGTTGATTTAACTTCAAAGACACCATCACCTAATTGCAAAATAGTTATATCAAATGTTCCACCACCTAAATCATAAACCGCAATAGTCTTATCACCCTTAGAGTCCAAGCCATAGGCTAATGAAGCTGCAGTAGGCTCATTAATTATTCTCATAACCTCTAAACCAGCTATCTTACCTGCAACCTTTGTAGCTTCTCTTTGGCTGTCACTAAAATAGGCAGGAACAGTAATAACTGCCTGAGTAACTTTATCTCCCAATTTATGCTCTGCATCCTCTTTTAACTTCTGAAGTACCATTGCAGAAATTTCTGGTGTAGAATGCTTTTTTCCAGAAAGTAGTATTTCAACATCTCCGTTTTTAGCTTTTTCAAGCTTATATGAAATTCTAGATGCATCCTCTTTAACTGAAGAATCATCAAATCTTCTTCCGATAAATCTTTTTGCAGAATATATAGTATTTTCTGCATTGGTAACGCTTTGCCTTCTTGCAAGCTCTCCAACAAATCTTTCTTCTGTTTTTGAATTAACGCCAACTACTGAAGGGGTAGTTCTCTTTCCTTCTTTATTTTCTAAAATTACAGGCTCCCCAGCCTCCATTACTGCAACCGCAGAGTTAGTTGTTCCTAGGTCGATTCCAATTATTTTAGCCATTATTTATTCTCCTTAACTTCATTTTTCTGATTAGCTATTTCTACTTGCGCTGGCCTGATGACATCACTATTCATTATGTATCCTTTTCTTAAAATTTTAATTATTGACCCTGGTTCATATTCATCAGTTTCTGTAGTCAAAACTGCTTCATGAAAAACTGGATCAAAATCTTCAATTTCAGTAATCTCTTGTATATTTTCAGATTCAAAAATTGTTCTAAATTTTTCTCTTATACTTTTTAAACCTTCTAACATTAAATCTAAAGATGCATTTTTTGTTACAGAATCTATAGCTAATTCAAGTTCATCAATAACTGAAAGAACTTTAAGAGAGACCGTTTTCTTGCCTCTGCTCTCAATTTCACTCAACTCCATCTTCATCCTATTTCTATAATTAACTAAATCAGCTTGTGCTCTAGCTGCAATATTCTTAAAATCATCTCTTTCTTTTTTTAAACTATTAATCTCAGATTCAGATTTAGATATTTTTTTTTCTTTCTTTTTTTCACCCATTTAACTAATAACTTTTGAAAGTAAATATTTTAATTTTTCCTCTAGCATATTTTTTCTAGATCTCATATTTGTTTCATTAATACTATTTATAATCATTGAAATCTCATCTAAACCTTCAACCAATTCCATAATTATGGCTATGCCAGCTAAATTAACCCCAAAATCATCAACTAAAGTCTTAATAATTTTGAGCCTTATTAAATCTTCTTCAGAATATAATCTAAGCATTCCTACAGATCTTGAAGGGCTTACAAGTCCGAATTTCTCATATTTTCTTAATGTTTGAGGATGGACTTCCAGTAACCTAGCTGCAACGCTTATTATGTATACTCCGCTTTCCAATTTATATATCTTATATTCTGTTTCTTATAACATTGAGTATATTATAACTTGATACAGATCATGTCAACATAAATTTTTATTTTGAAGTTTTATAGTTTAATATGGTTTTAATGACTAAAAACATAGCAAAACAATCATATTTAAACTCAGATATCCCTCGGGTTATTTTAGATAGATTGCCAATATATTTACGAATTTTATCTCAACTTCAACAAGAAGAAATAAAAATTACAAGTTCTAATAAAATTTCACAATATGTGCCCATTGAGTCGTCTCAAATCAGAAAAGATTTAACATATTTAGGCATAAATGGGATTAATGGAAAAGGCTATAGCGTAAAGACACTTAAACAAAGTTTGCAAAAATTACTAGGTTTAGATGCTAGCTGGAATGCAGTATTAATTGGAGGTAGCACGCTAGGCAGATCAGCAATGGAATTTATGAAACAAAAAAAAATCTCAAACATACAGAATAGTTGCAGCATTCGATCCAAACACCAGAATGATAGGCAAAAAAATTTCTAATTTAAAAATTCAAAATATTAAAGATCTTCAGAGAACAATAAAAACAAGAAATATAAAAATTGGAATAATTGCTACTCCTAATAATATTACTCAACTTGTAGCGGATACATTAATTGCGAATGATTTGCATTACCTTATAAATTTTTCTAGCTTTACTCCAAAAATACCTGATTATGTAATAGTAAAAAACTTAGATCCAGGGTTAGAAATCGAGTCTATGACTTACTATTTAAGGCAGAGAAGGCTTAATAGAATTGCGGGCTAATTTATTCTATCAACAAGTATAGTTACTTTATTATTAACAACTTCTAAAAATCCGCCGGATATATTAACCTCGTCATTCTTGTTATTTACTCTCCAAGTAACTTTGCCTTCTACAAGCTCAGTTATTAAGGGAACATGTTTTGATAATATTCCTAATTCTCCGTCGGCGCTTTTAACTCCGACATACTCTACATCTCCAGAAAAAATATTTTTTTCAGATGTTACTATTTCAAGCTTTAAACTCATAATTAACTTTTTAAGGTTTTTGCTTTTTCTACAGCCTCTTCTATTGTCCCAACCATATAAAATGCCTGCTCAGGTAGGTCATCATGCTGACCACTCAATATCTCTCTAAAGCCTTTGACAGTATCTTCGACTTTGACATATTTTCCAGGAATACCCGTAAATACTTCTCCTACATGAAAAGGTTGCGTTAAAAATCTTTGAATTTTTCTCGCTCGAAATACTATCTCCCGATCTTCTTCTGATAATTCTTCAATACCAAGAATTGCAATTACATCTTGAAGATCTTTAAATCTCTGCAGAACTTCTTGTACTTCTCTTGCGGTGTTATAGTGATCTTCTCCCACTATTCCTGGCTCCATAATTCTTGAATTTGAGGCTAAAGGGTCTACTGCAGGAAAAAGTGCTTGAGCTGCTAATGATCTCTCTAAAGATATTGAGGCGTCTAAATGCCCAAAAGTAGTAACAATACCTGGGTCGGTATAATCATCCGCTGGCACATACACTGCCTGAAATGATGTAATAGATCCATCAACTGTGGAGGTAATTCTTTCCTGCAAATCACCCATTTCAGTTGCAAGAGTTGGTTGATATCCGACTGCAGATGGCATTCTGCCTAGTAAGGCAGAAACTTCCATTCCAGCTAAAGTATATCTATAAACATTATCTACAAATAACAATACATCTTGCTTTCCAACTTCTCTAAAGTATTCTGCCATTGTTAATCCTGTTAATGCTATACGAGCTCTTGTTCCAGGCGGTTCATTCATTTGTCCAAAAACTAACGCAGTGTTATCTAGCACTCCATAATCTTTCATTTCATGCCACAAATCATTACCTTCTCTAGACCTTTCTCCTACTCCTGCAAAAACAGAAACACCACTATGCTCTTGGGCAATATTTCTAATTAGTTCTGTAATAATTACAGTTTTTCCAACACCCGCACCACCATACGCGCCTACTTTTCCACCTTTAGAAAAAGGAGTAATCAAATCAAATACTTTTATGCCTGTCTCTAGAACTTCCGTGCTTCCACTTTGTTGTTCAAAAGTTGGAGCAGGTCTATGAATAGGCCACTTTTCTTCAGCTTTTACTTCTCCTAAATCATCTAATGCATCACCCAGAACATTAAAAATTCTTCCTAATGAAGCTTTTCCAACTGGCACAGAAACAGCAGATCCAGTATCTTTGACTGACAATCCTCTAGAAACTCCTTCTGTAGCTCCAAGCGCCAAGCATCTCGCCCAATTATTTCCTACATGCTGCTCTACTTCCAGTACTAATTTTTCACCATCTACTTCCATTTCTAGTGCATTATAAATCTCAGGAAGTTTATCATTTGGGAATTCAACATCTACTACAGTTCCAATAACCTGTACTACTTTTCCTTCAACATTATCAGCCATTTTATTTCCTTTCACTCTTGTTAGTTAGTTTCATTATTCTAGAGCTAAAGCTCCTCCAATAATATCTAATATTTCTGATGTAACGGTTTGCTGTCTTGCTTTATTTAAATCTAATGTTAGATCTTGCTTTAATTCATTAGCATTGTCTGTGGCATTTTGCATAGCAACTAATCTAGCGGAATGCTCACTAGCTATAGAATCTAATACAGCATTAAATATATTAACTTCTATATACCTAGGAATTAAAGCATTTGATACCTCTTCGAGGCTTGGCTCATATATAAACTCAGAGGAAACTCTTTCATCTAAATTTTCATCAATTTGAATAGGCATAAGTTTTTTAATTCTAGCTTTCTGCACAGCAGTACTTATAAACTCGGAATAAATTATATTTATTTCACTAAATTCTCTTGTGGAATGCCTTTCAATAATAAATTTAGTAACTTCAGATACTTCATCAAAAGTAGGCATATCAGATACTTGATAAAAAGTAGATTGATTATCATTTGTCCTAGAAATAAAACTATTACCTTTCTTTCCAATCACAACAATCTCATTATTAGAATTACTATTCTCAAAATAATTAGAAGCTGATTTTAAAACATTGGATACTAACGCCCCGCACAGACCTCTGTCAGGAGTTACCAGAACAACTAAATTTTTACTTCCTTTGGTTTCTTCAGAATTAAAAATTTCTGGATTACTTAGGTAGAAATTTGAAAGAATAGAATTTAATTTTTGTCCATATGCCCTACCATCAGTGACCTTATCTTGAGCTTTTTTCATTTTAGCTGCAGCGATCATTTGAAGTGCATTGGTAACACGAGAAGTGCTCTCTACACTTTTTATTCTACTTCTTAATTCTCTTAAATTTGGCATATCTATGTATTAAAAATTTTATTAAAATCTTCAGCAGCTTTCTTTATTTTAGGCATATCTTCCTCGCTCAAATCTCCAGACTTTTTAATGTTATCTAAAGCATCAGAAACATTTGAGTTTGCATATTCATTCCAAGCTTTTTCATATTCTGCTACATCTGAAACATCAATATTATCCAGCAATCCTTCTGATGCTAAATATAGCAATGTAACTTGATTTTCTAAAGGAACTGGTTCATATTGAGGTTGTTTTAATAACTCAACTATTATTGCTCCTCTGCTTAATTGCTTTTTTGTAACATCATCTAAATCATCAGACCCAAATTGGGCAAAAGCTGCCAATTCTCTGTATTGTGCAAGTTCAATTTTTAAACTTCCAGAAACTTTCTTCATGGCTTTTGCTTGCGCCGAACCTCCTACTCTACTAACAGAAAGTCCAGTATTTAGAGCAGGTCTCACACCAGAATTAAATAAATCTGATTCCAAATATATCTGGCCATCAGTTATTGAGATTACATTTGTAGGCACATATGCAGAAACATCACCGGCAAGAGTTTCAATCACAGGTAAAGCAGTTATTGATCCTCCTCCATACTCTTCCTCTACTCTTGCTGCTCTTTCCAGCAATCTAGAATGAAGATAAAATACATCTCCTGGATATGCCTCTCTTCCAGCTGGTCTTCTTAACAGAAGAGACATTTGTCTATAAGCCCAAGCATGTTTACTTAAATCATCGTATACAATTAAAACATCTTTTCCTTGATCCATAAAATATTCAGCCATTGCGCAACCTGAGTAAGGAGCTAGGTATTGAAGTGGAGCAGAGTCGGACGCATTTGCAGCAACAACAATTGTGTGCTCCATTGCATCATATTTATTTAATGTATCAACTACACTTGCAACTTTAGAAGATTTTTGACCTATCCCCACATATATACATATCAGATCTCCACCTTTTTGATTAATTATGCAATCTATAGCTACAGCAGTTTTACCTGTACTCCTATCTCCAATAATTAACTCTCTCTGGCCTCTTCCAACTGGAACTAATGCATCTACAACTTTAACTCCAAACTGAACTGGTTGATCTACAGACTTTCTACTAACAACATTGGGGGCAGGCTTTTCAACTGGTGCAGTTGAATTAGTTTTAATGGAACCTTTCCCATCTATAGGTCTACCAAGAGGATCGACTACTCTCCCTATCAACTCTTCACCAACAGGCACTTCAACAATTCTACCAGTTGCTTTTACTTCATCACCCTCTTTTATATCTAAATAATCACCCAATACTACAGTCCCTACACTGTCTTCCTCAAGGTTAAGTGCCATTCCTAGCGTGCCATTAGGAAATTCAAGTAATTCGCTATATTTTACATTGGATAATCCATGAATCTGAGCAATTCCATCACCTGCTTCAACCACTGTCCCAACATCAACTAATGATGATTTATCACCATAATCTTGAATTTGTTTTTTTATCACTGAAGATATATCTTGCGAAGCCATTTTTTTCTCCTAATTCTAATTAATCAATAATTGATTCCTTTAATCTATCTAATTTTCCTTTAGTGCTCATATCCAGCATTTGATCGTCAAATTTAGCTATGAAGCCTCCTAAGATTTCTCTGTCTACCCAATTTACACTAACTACTTTAGATCCGACTAAATCACTTAATTTTTTATTAATTTTACCTAATTCTTCTTGTTCAAGTTGAAAAGCGGTAATAACATCTGCCCTTTTAATTCCATTTAAGTTATCTGTAAGTTTATTAAATCTATTAAGTATTGAATCTATAAGAAATGTATTTCCTTTTTCAATAACTAATCTTAAAAAATTTAACTGTCTTGCATTGGTCTTAATTTCTGAATTACTGATCAATTCAAGTTTATTTTTATTGCTAATCTTCGGATCTTGAAAAAATTCTACTATTTTCGAGTCACTAAAAACTTCAGATAAGTCCTCTAAAAATAATTTCCAAGAATCTAATTCGTTATCCTCTTTGGCAATATCAAAAATTGCGTCAGAATACCTATTTGTTGTCGAAGAATTTTTCATAAAGTATCACTCAAATTAAAGAGCCTTTTCTTCCAAAGCTTTAGTTATTAATTCAGAATGAGATTTTTCATCAATCTCTTTTTCAATTACTTTACCTGCTGCATCTACTACCAATTCGCCAAACCTATTCTTTAATTCAAGAATTGCGTTATCTCTTTCGCTATTGATTTCTTTTTTTGCCTTCTCCATCATCTGGGAAATTTCAACAGCTATTTTCTCCTTTTCATCCTCTCTTAGTTGGTTTGAAGCCTCTCTAGCAGCCTCAACCAACTTCTTTCCTTCTAATCTTGCCTGAGAAAGCTCTTCTTCAATTTTACTGGCAGCTTCTTCTGCTCCCTTCGAAGCAGTTTCAGCATCACTTAATCCTTTTTTTATCTTTTCAGCTCTTTCGTCTAAAAGTTTCACTACAGGTTTATAGAGAAACCTTGTTAGAAGAAATACTAAGATAGCAAAGCTAATTAATTGAGTTATTAAACCTGGTAAATTTATACCCATAATACTCCTATCTTAACCTTTCTTTTATCCGTAAACTGAAGCTGGAGCTGTAGTTCCACCAACGAATAGAATAATAATTGCTATAACTAAAGCATAAATTGCTATTGCTTCAGTAAAGGCAATTGCAAGAATCATATTTTGCTGTATCGGCCCTTCAGCTTCTGGATTTCTTCCCAAAGCTTCCATAGCTTTACCTGCAAGCATTCCAATACCTAGCCCTGGACCCAAAGCTCCAAGACCAATAGCTATTGCTGCAGACAATGTTCTTAAGTCACCAAAAATAAAATCTCCCATTTTATCTCCTTTAATTTATTTATTGTTTATAATTTTTTATTCATAATTTAATGTTCACTATGATCTGAAATTGCTGTAATTCCAAAAATCAAAGTCAATATAGAGAAAATAAATGCTTGAATAACTCCTACGAATAACTCAAGCCCCATAAATGGAATAATACCAATAAATGGCAACAAGAACATCATTGCTACAAGCAAAACTTCACCTGCGAACATGTTACCAAATAATCTAAAAGTAAAACTAACAACTCTTGCAAGTTCAGCAATAAGCTCAAGGAGTCCTACAAATAACATTATAGGTGAAGAAAAATTGAAAAATTTGCCCCCATATTTTTTTACGCCTAAAGCACTGATTCCCCAAAATTGAACTGCAACCATAGCAACTATTGCAATAGCCAACGTAGTATTTAAATCGGTATTTGCTCCTCTCAAAATTGGCAAAAGTCTCCCTGCGGACTTACCTTCTAATTTACCACTTTCAACCTTACTGTGATTATTTATTACATCCTCTACTAACACCACTCCTCCACCATTTTTAATTTTATCTTCACCACGACCAGGCGGAAGGTAACTTATACCTAAACCAGGAATCTTATTAAATACAACCAGATGTTCTTTAAGTGCTTCTTTACAAGTATATTCTTTTGAGTGATCTGACCCATGATCTGACCCATGATCTGACCCATGATCTGACCCATGATCTGAACTGTGGCAAGAATCGATTTTGTGTTCTTTATGAGAATATACAACTTCAGCAGACTCAACTATTCCAATAGTGCCAACTCCTGGCAAAACCCCAACCCAATTTGAAACAACTACACATAAAAAAATTGATAAAACTAGAGGAACAAATCTTCTGCCTTTTTCACCACCTGAAATTGTTTGAGCAAGATTCACAAAAAACTCAACGATTACCTCTGCAATGTTTTGCAATCTACTATTTGGAATGCTTTTCATATTTCTTGTTGCAGCAAAAACAAAAGCAAGGAGCAAAGCCATACTAATCCACAAGGTCAAAGAAGTGTTAGTGAACCCAAGTCCAGGAATTATTTCTCCTGGAAGCTGAATGTGAGCTATAGGGCTTTGAAAAAATCCTCCAAATGGAAATGCGCCTCCAATTGCGCCTCCTAAAATAGAAGTAATAAATAAAATAAGAAAGAAAGGTAATATTATTGATTTATTCATTTATCTCTTCCGTCATTTAGTATTTCCCTAATACTTGACCTTATACCTAAATAAGAAATCACTATACCAATTAATCCTCCAATTGATGCGAAAACAATAGGTGATCCAATAAAACCCCCTATCCATTTTCCCACCAAAACCAGACCCAGGGTAATTAGCACCACAAACCAACCAAGTCCAGTCATTTTTCCAAAAATTATGAAGTTCTTTTTCATAATTAATCCAATTCTTTTTTGTTGCCACTTAAGAAATGAACCAACATAAATCTAACATATTGAATTTTCCTAGACAAGAGAAATTTATATATATATTTTTTGCTAAGATCTCTAATTATCGCCCAAGCTTTCTAAATCAAGAGTATCGATAAAATCAGCAAACTGACTTATATCAGTTTTATTATTATCATCGCTCAGATTAGATTCATTAGTTGCTTTATTTTTTTTATTAACAGTTTCATTTTTATGATCTAAAGTAACAGAAACTTTTTCAACAACATCGTCGTTAGCATATATAGGACAGGTCACTCTAACTGCAAGAGCAATTGCATCCGACGCTCTAGAATCAATCATTACAATCTTGTCATTGTTTTTTATTGCGATTTTTGCAAAAAATGTTTCATCTTTCATTGACTCAATTAAAACATATTCAATAGATATTGATAGAGATTCAAGTAAAGAAATTACCAAGTCATGAGTTAAAGGCCTAGGCAGTGAAACTTTCTGAAGTTTTATTGCTATGGCATCTGCTTCACTTGGCCCAACCCAGATTGGAATAAACATTTCTTTTGACTTCAATTTTAAAATAACAACTCTCTGATAATTAGAGAGGCTAACTCTTATGCTATCTATACTTAATTCTTCCATTAGTATGCCCTTAATTTAGTTTATTAAGAATAAATACTAAGTCAAACATATTCACTCACTGAACTTAAAAAATCATCTAATGATTCCACAATAAAATACTTATATTCTTCTAGTGAAGAAATATTTTTTTTAGGAAAACTAATTCCTCTTGAAGAGTTTATAATATTTATCCCCTTTCCTTTAGCAGAATTAATGGCTTTTTTAAAATTGCCCCCCTGAAATCCTAATCCAGGAATCAATATTGGTATATCATTATTCTTATCTCTAATTTCCTTTAATTCACTCGGAAAGGTGGCACCTACCACCAAGCCTAAATTATTTCTTGAATTATTTTTTTCAACCATTTCTAAAACTTTTTTATAGACCTCTTCTCCATTATCAACAATTAAATTTTGCACTTCATTTGAGCCTGGATTTGAAGTTTTACATATAACTATCGCACCATTTTTTTCAGAAAAAGGTATTATTGAGTCAGATCCCAAATATGGATTAATAGTAACAACATCAAAATCCCAGTATGAATACATTGCTTCTGCATAAGCATTTGCAGTTGATCCAATGTCAGATCTTTTTCCGTCTCCAATAATGATTTTTTCTGGAAAATTTGATCTTATAAATTCAATTGTTTTCTTTAAATCTTTGAGTCCTTCAATTCCAGATTGTTCAAAATAAGCCATTTGAAACTTATATACATTGGTTTTTTCGTATGTATTCTGAATTAAAAATTTACACCAAGCAAATATACTTTCGAAATTTAATTCTTGAATTTTTTCATGAATCGGATCAATGCCTACACAAACTAAGAATTGTTGGTTAAAACTTTTTAGTTTTTCTATCCAATTTGAATTCATCTTGATTTTCTATTCACTAATATATTATGAACTGTTATTGATAATATAGCCATCAAAATAGAATAAAAAGATAACCTTATAACTGAACTGTTATCTGCAGATGAGATTGAAGTGTAAATTGCTGTAGAAATATTTTGGGTTTTTCCAGGCATATTTCCTGATACAACTATAGTAGCACCAAATTCAGATATGCTTCTTGCAAAACATATTAATAATCCAGCAAACATTCCTTTCTTTGAAAGAGGATAAATCACTTTGGTGAATATTTGAGGAAATGATAAACCTAAGCTTCTAGCTGTATTAATTAGATTATTATCTATACTAGAAAATCCCAACTGAAATGATCTTACTATGAGAGGGAATGACACTATTGCTGAGGCCAATGAACCAGCTATCCAAGTAAAAACTAAACTACTTCCAGTTACCGAATATATAAATGATCCTAAAAAATATTTAGGACTAAATAATATCAATAACATATACCCAATAATAACTGGCGGGACTCCTAGCGGAAGAATTGAAATTATTTCTAATAAAGGCTTCCACCAAAATCTTTTAAATTCAAGAGCATATGCTACTGGCAAAGCAAATAAAGAAGCAATAAGTGTAGCTACCAAAGCTCCGCGAATTGAAAATAATATTAATTCAAGATCATCAAAAATCATCATTCACCATCTCAAACCCAAATTCATTAAATAATTTTTTTGAATCATTAGAAAATAAGTAATCAACAAAAGCTTGTTTGCTGGACAATTTATCATCCTCCATGCTTCCCATTATTAAAACTAAATAATAAATTGTTTTATCTAAATTATCTTCTGATATTCTGAATGAATTAGAATTATAAATACTATTCATGTAATCGGATTTATAAACTATAGCCCCATCCAAATGCCCATAACTCAATGCACTAATTAATGTCATTGCATTACTTGAAATTATTAGATTTTGATTCTCTAAAATTTTTTTACAATTTTCATATTTTTTTAGAATCAAATTTGATTGCTTGCCTAGTGGAGCAAGCAAAGGGTCAGCAACTCCAAACGCGATACTCTTGTTAGCGCAAACCTCATTCAAAGAAAGTGAATCACCAAATTTATCTTTATAAATTAGAACTAATTCATTTTTGATTAATCGCTTAGTTGATATGAGGTTATTTAAATTTTGATCTATTAAATCAACGCTTCGATCTCCTGCAATAATAATTATATCTGGGCTAGCTCCTAAATTAATCTTGTTAATTAAAGAAAATGATCCGTCATAATCAATATTTATAGATTTTTTATAACTTTCTTTGATTTTATCTAGGGGTCCACTTAAGGATGCTGCAGCAAAAATATTAATTTCATTTTTATGATTAGAATTAAAACAACCTATAAATAGTGAAAATATAAGAAAGCATAAAAAAATTATTTTTTTAAAATTACTCTTTGTTTCATTTAAATCACTCATATATATCCTAATAGGATTATATTAATATTTTTTAGATTTTCATATCTTAGTGTATAATTTAATTATGAAAATTGATGATGGTAAAAAATTTAATTTTGATAGTTTTTCTAACTTAGAATTTTACAAAACAGTAAACTCAAATTTGTTAGATCTTGCCGATATAAATACCAGTACAAAAATTTTAGATCTGGGATGTGGAAACGGTGGTATTACTGAAATGATTTTAAGCAAGGTTAAAGATGTAAGTAAAATTGCTATTTATGCTGTTGATAGCTCGTCTGCTGCAATATCTCTTGCACTTAAAAGATTTAGTAACAGAAAAGATGTAATTATAAATTATATCCAATCAGAGGCTCAAAATTTACACGAAAATTTAAAAGATAAAGTTGATACTGTAGTGTATTGCAATTCTATACACTATATTCCAGAAAAAGAAGAAGTGCTTAAGCATATTGGAAATGGTTTAAGCGATGGAGGGAAGCTTGCTTTCAATACATCTTTTTTTCAAGGATCACACCCACAAGAAACAGAACTATTTCTAAGAAAATGGATGATGAAAAGCTTTAGGTTGTTAAAAAAAGAGTACAATTTAATGCCTAGTAAAAGTAAGGTTCAGTCTAGGATTCAACTAACACCCGAAAACTATGAAGAACTTCTTAATAAGAGTGGGTTCACTGTTTTGAAAAAGGAAATTGAAAATGTAAATGTCCCTCTTGATGGATGGTATGAAATAAGTAGCTTTAAAGATTGGATTGAAGGGGTTTTGCCTGGAATTCCATTGGATATTGGCAAAAAGGTTTTGCAGGATACAGTTTCTTCATTGTTTAAAGAGCTTAATATTAAAACTTTAGACAGGAAGTGGCTTTCAATAGTTGCCTTAAAGGGATAGGTATTCATCAAGAGACTTTACACTAAGATTTTCTTCTAAAACCTTNTCTCCAAAAACTGCTTTTGCAGTATCTAGAGAAGTAAAGCAAGGCAATTTTCTTTCAGTAGCNGCCCTTCTAATCCTAAAACCATCTTGNAAAGTTTTTCTATCTCCAGTAACAGTATTAACAACAGCAATTACTTTTGNTGCTTTTATCATATCCAAAACATTTGGATTTTTATCTAGTCTTTTTTCAATTATTTCAGCCTTAAATCCAAGTGAATTAATCAATTCAGCAGTACCTGGAGTAGCCACCATTTTGTACCCTCTTTCATTTATTAATTTTATAAGACCCTCGCTAACCTTCTTGTCCTTGTCAGCAATACTTAATAGCACGGACCCTTTCCTAGGAATATGCAAACCTGAACTAATAAAAGCTTTAGAGAGCGCTTCTTCATAATTATCTGAAATTCCCATTACTTCGCCAGTTGATTTCATCTCTGGCCCTAGAAATGTATCAACATCAGTTAATTTTGACATTGAAAAAACAGGGGCTTTAACAGCTGTAATATTTCTTTCTTTATAAACCCCGGTACCAAATTTTGAATCAATAAGTTTTTCACCCTGCATACAACCAACTGCCAAATCAATCATTGGGATCCCTGTTGCTTTTGATATGAATGGAACTGTCCTACTTGATCTAGGATTAACTTCAATTACATAAACTTTAGAATCTTTACCACTTCTATCTAAAATAAATTGAATATTCATTAAACCTACAATATTTATTTCTTGTGCAATTTTTTTCGAATATTCTAGAATCACTTCTTTTTCTTGCCCTGTAATTCCTTTAGCTGGATAAACTGCTACAGAATCACCGCTATGAACTCCAGCTTTTTCTAAGTGCAACATTATTCCAGGAATTAAAATATCTTTTCCGTCAGAAACAGCATCAATTTCTAATTCAATGCCTTCTATGTATTTATCGATTAAAATTTCAGGATTAATCAAATTAGAAAAATCATGTTCTTTAAAATAACTTTCTAAATCATTTTGATTGTCAATAATATTCATTGCCATGCCACCCAAAACAAAACTTGGCCTAACAATAACTGGATATTTTATTCTGTCAGCAATTTTTTTTGCTTCTTCAAAATTCAAAGAGGTGCCTGCCGGTGGCTGAGGTACTCCTATTTTTGATGTAAGTTCTTCAAAATATCCTCTATCAGATGCCAGTTCAGTTGATTTTGCAGAAGTTCCTAAAATAGGATGGTTCATTTTTTCTAATTTTTTAGTTAAATTTATTGATGTTTGACCTCCAAATTGAACAATTGTTGATGGAAATGAATAAGTCGTTTCTTCATTTTCCAGAATGTCAAATACCGATTCCTGGTCAATTGGTTCAAAATATAATCTATCTGATGTGTCAAAATCTGTTGATACAGTTTCTGGATTGGAGTTTATAAAAATTGAGTCTATTTTTCTTTTTTGAAGAGCCCATGCAGCATGAACAGAACAGTAATCAAATTCTATACCTTGGCCAATTCTAATTGGACCACTTCCAAGAACGACTGCTTTATTAGTTTTATCTGGAACAGCTTCATTTTCAGTTTCATAAGTTGAATAGTAATAAGGTGTTAATGCTTCAAATTCGGATGCACATGTATCAACCATTTTATAAGTTGGTAAAATTGACCATTTTTTCCTTAACAATCTTATATCTTCAACACTTTTTTTAGTTAACAATGAAATACTCTCATCAGAAAAACCAATTTTTTTTGAAGTTTTTAATATTTCCTCATCAATTTCTTTTACAATACTTAATTTTTTTTCTTGGTCGATAATCTTCTTTAGTTTCACTAAAAACCATTTATCTATCTTTGTAAAATTATAAATTTCTTCTAATTCAATTCCTTTTCTTAAAAGCTTCATAATTTTAAATAATCTTGTGTCATCTGGCAGAAGGTCAGATACATCATTAGCAACAACAGATTTATCATTTAAATGAGAAATATTAGAAATATCTAAAGCTCTAACTGCTTTTAATAGAGCACTTTCAAAATTTCTTTCAATAGACATTACTTCCCCCGTCGCCTTCATTTGAGTTCCTATTTTTCTATCGCCTTTTTCAAATTTATCGAATGGCCACCTTGGAATTTTTACAACACAATAATCTAATGCAGGTTCAAAAGCAGATGTTGTAACACCTGTAACCTGATTCCTAATTTCATCTAATTTTTTTCCAAGTGCAATTTTTGCCGCTACTCTTGCTATAGGGTACCCGGTTGCTTTAGAGGCCAAAGCAGAGGATCTACTTACTCTTGGATTAACTTCAATTACGTAATAATTTGGGCCTTTATAATCTTTTGAGTCATAAGGCCTAAAAGCTAATTGAACGTTACAGCCTCCTTCAATTTTGAGCCCTTTAATTATATTTAAGGATGATGTTCTTAATTCTTGATAATCCTTGTCACTTAAAGTTTGACTTGGGGCTACAACAATTGAATCACCTGTATGAACCCCCATCGGATCAAAATTTTCCATGTTACAAACCGTAATAGCATTATCATCCGAATCTCTAATAACTTCATACTCAACCTCTTTCCATCCCACTAAACATTTCTCAACAAGAATTTGACCAACCATACTAGCATTTATCCCAGAATAAGATATTTCTTTTAATTCTTTTTCATTGTAGGCGACACCTCCTCCAGTTCCTCCCAAAGTAAAGGCAGGCCTAATTATTACTGGGTATCTAATATTTTTTGCGGCATCAATTGCCTCTTCAACAGTATTGCAACTAAAACTTGGAGGAACGGGTTCGCCAAGTTCATTCATTAGGTTTCTAAAAAGCAATCTATCTTCAGCCTTATTAATCGATTCAACTGAAGTGCCAAGAACCTCGACACTATGTTTTTCAAGTATTTTTTTATCGTAAAGATCTTTGACGAGATTAAGTCCTGTTTGACCCCCTAAAGTACCAAGTATTCCATCAGGTTTTTCTTTAATAATTATTTTTTCAATAATTTCAATTGTTAATGGCTCAACATAAACTTTATCTGCGGTATCAACATCCATCATTATGGTTGCTGGATTTGAATTAACTAAAATAACATAGCATCCTTCTTCCTTTAAAGATTTGCAGGCCTGTGTTCCTGCATAATCAAATTCTGCAGCTTGTCCAATTATAATGGGGCCGGAACCAATAACTAATATTCTTTTCTTATTTTTCAATTTTTACCTTTAATTAATTCTAGAAAGTTATCAAATATATATTCTGAATCTATTGGACCAGGGCAGGCTTCAGAGTGGTACTGAATAGAAATTATTGGTTTTTCCTTATGCTTTAAGCCTGAGACAGTATTATCATTAATATTTATGTGGGTTATTTCAAGCTCGGATGGAAATTTTTTGTCACTAACTGCATAACCATGGTTTTGAGAAGTTGGGTATACTCTTCCTGAATTAATTTCTTTTACTGGCTGGTTTCCCCCTCTATGCCCAAATAACAATTTAAATGTTTCTCCGCCATAAATGTGTGCAATTATTTGATGGCCAAGGCATATCCCTAAAGATGGAACACTCTCAATACATTTTTTTATTCCTTTAATATCGTTTAGTAAAGTTTTTGGGTCACCTGGGCCTGGGGACATTACAATACCATCAAATTTTTCTAAATCTAAATTAGCAAAATCAAAATTCCATGGATATACTTCAACATTGCAACCTCTCGAATTTAACAACCTAATAATATTTTTTTTAACTCCAAAATCAATTAATGCAATATTCAAATTACTGTTTTTAGATACATAATTTTCAATTTTTTTTACAGAAACTTGATCAACATAATTACTTTCTTCATATGAACCAAATTTATTTATTTTTTCTAAAGCAACATTTAAGTCTGGATTATCAGTCATAATGGCCATTTTTGATCCAAACTTTCTAATTTTTCTAGTTAAAGAGCGTGTGTCTACAGAATGAATTCCAGGTATTTTATTTTCTGTTAAAAATTCATTCAGATCTTTATTATTAGAAAAATGAAAAGGATAATCACATAAATCTCTAACAACATAACTTTTTACTTGCACTTTGTTTGATTCGCTAAAATTGCTATCTATTCCGTAATTACCAATCATTGGATAAGTTGATACTAATATTTGACCTCTATAACTAGGATCAGTCAGCATTTCTTGATATCCAGTCATAGAAGTATTAAAAACTACCTCACCAATTGCTTCACTTTCATATCCGAAACCATAGCCTTGATATACAGATCCATCATTTAAAATTAAATATCTTTCCTTAGGCATAATTACCTGATTTTACCTCCCCTGAATTGTATACTTCTTTCCCAGAAGAAAATGTCAAAATTGGTTTGCCTCTTAAATTAACTAAATTTCCATCTGCATGCCTAAGAATATAATTAGAACTTTTTGACTCTAATTCATGTGATTTAAAATTCCAGTTTTTATCATCTATAACAAAGAAATCTGCCTGATATCCTTTCTCAATCAATCCGATATTTAAGCCTAGATTCTTAAAAAATTTACCAGGATTGTAAGACATTTTTTCACATGCAATTTTATATCCTAACCTTTCAGAGACTAACCCAAAAGCATTCTCTAACCATGAAATTCCAGATTGACATTCAATAAATTGTCCCATTTTTTCTTCCCTGGAATGTGGTGCATGATCAGTAGCAATTACATCAATTACTCCACTTTTTAGAGATTTAAGACAATACTGCATATCCTCTTGAGTTCTTAAAGGAGGATTTACTTTAAATAAAGAGTCTAACTTATTTATCAATTCATTTTCATTCAAAAAAATATGGTGAGGAGTAACTTCTGTGGTGACTTTAATGCCATCAGATTTAGCGTTATTTATTTGATCAATAGCTTCTTTGGTAGATACATGTTGTATATGAATCCAGCCATTTGTTTCTTTAGCTAACTTCAAGTCCCTTATTACAGCACTTAACTCAGCCTTAACAGGCCTACCTATTTGATTATATTTCTTTGAAAGCTGNCCATGATTTATTGTTCCATTTTTATGCTCAATACCCAAATCTTCACAATGCTCCATTATAGGAAGCTTNCCATCAAGTTTNAAAAGTCCCTGTTTTATAATTTCTCCATTTTNAACNAAGTCNCCATCATCAGTAAATCCAAAGATTATTGNNTCGAAACTACTTAAAATTGNNTTGATATCTACTAAGCTAGATCCNTCTCTTTTATTGGTTACTGAGGGAGCTAAATAAATTTTNATTTTNGAATTTTTAATACTATCTTCAATTTTTGCAATATTTAANACTGAATCTANTGAGGGTACTGTATTAGGCATCATNACCACAGTAGTANAGCCTCCTTTTGCTGCCGCGTTAGACCCAGTTTCTATGCTTTCTTTGTGAGTTTGACCTGGCTCTCTAAAATGCGAATGGATATCTATTAATCCTGGAAACAACAGCCTTCCTTCAACATTTATTTCACTTTCGTAATTAGCTGAAGAATCAGAATTAATTATATCCAAGATCTTGTCTTCATTAATAATTAAATCTTGCTTATAAGGTCTAGCACCCTTAATAGGATCAACGATCGCACAATTTCTAATGGCTATCATAATTTTCCATTCAATAAAATATTTATAAGCACAGCACATCTAATCCATGTTCCATTTTTAACTTGCTCTAAAATAAGGGATTTGCTTGAATCTTGGAGCCCTCTGTCTATTTCTATTCCTTCATTAACGGGTCCAGGGTGCATCAAATAACTAACATTAAATTCATTCAATATTTTTTCGGTTATCATGTACTTGTCAGAATATTCGTTAAAATTTATTTTATATTTTTCAATCCTTTCTCTCTGTATTCTTAAAGTCATTAATACATCTACATTTTTTAAAACTTGATTTAAATCTTCAAAATGAGAAATATTTTTTAAGTCAGTAGGTTTGAAATATTTGGGTGAACAGATATTTATTATTGATCCAAATAAATTAAGCAGTTCTATTAATGATCTTGCTACTCTGCTATGTTCTATGTCCCCCACAATAGATATCTTTAGCTTTTCTATTGAAACCCCTTTTTCTATTAATGTCATTAAGTCGGTCAAAGCTTGAGTAGGGTGAGATTTTGTACCAGATCCAGCATTAATAACTGGAAAATCAAGAATATTTTTAGCAATATTGATATCGTTATTTTCATTACTTCTTAGAACTAATGCATCAGCGGGATATGAACTTATAGTTTTAATAGTATTTTCAAAAGTTTCTCCCTTAGTCATAGAAGAAGATTTAGGAGAAATATCTATAACATTAGCGCCTAATATAGAACATGCAAAATTAAATGAGGTCTTAGTTCTGGTGCTTGACTCAAGAAAGAGAAAAATTACATTTTTGCCTTTAAGTGGTGAGTCTTTAGTAGAATGTGGAAAATCTTTTTTCAAGGAAGAGGCTAAATATATTATATCCTCTACTTGAGTTTTATTTAATCGATCAATGTTTAATAAATTGTCCACTAAAACTATAAATTAGCATCTTTTTAAACATATAACAATACTAATTAAAAATCATATCACTCAATCTTTTACCCATCCCTGGGCCAAGTTTTATTCCATTTCTGCCAGCACCTGTTCCAATATATATACCTTCAATATTAGGCGATTCTTTTAAAATTGGCTGATTCATAATTGAGTAAGGTCTAAAGCAAGCTGTCTGTTCTTTTATATTTAAATCAGAAAAACCAGAAAAGGTTGATTTAAAAGAGTTTAAAATCTGGTCTTTTGCTTCTTCTGTAGTTCCTTCTTGAAAATCTACATTTTCTTCTGTAGTTCCCATCCAAATATAACCATCCATTTTCTTTGTCGCATAATCTCTGCCCCATGAAAATGAATTATCAAATTTCTCATTTGAGTTTGCTTTTATTATTTGACCTTTAAGAGGTTTAACACCTACATCAACATGATCCTTTAAAATAACTTTAGTCCATGGGCCTGATGTAAAAGCTATGTTAGTAGAATTAATAATTCCTTCCCCAATATTTACTCCTAAAAATTTTGAATTCTTAATTACCATATTTTCTGAAGTAAAGTCATAATTTATAAATTCTGAACCTAAATTAATTGATGCATCTTTAAGAGAGTTAGTAAGATTAAATGAATCTACTTCCATATAATCATTAGCTACAAGTGCACCAAATTCTGCTGATCTTAATTTAGGCTCAAGCTGATTAATTTCTTTTAGATTCATAAACTCAAAATTTTTTGGATTATAAAAATTCCTAATAACATTCTCTAGCCTTAATAATTCGTTTTTACTTGAAATAATATGAAATAATTTTTTTAATGAATAACAAGGATTTATATTAGATTCAGATAAAATATTATTCTTAATATTCTTATGTAAATTATATGATTCTTTATGAAGATCTCTTATTTTATTATCATCACCTAAATATGGAGCTAACCCACCTTGAGCAGTACCTGAAGAATTAAATCCTGAATAGTTTTTCTCAATTATTAATACCCTTTTTTCTTTCTTTGAAGAGTAATATGCTAAAGAAGACCCGACTATTCCTGAGCCTATAATTATAAGGTCAAACTCTCTCATTTAATGAAATCTTTTGAATGAAATATATCCTGATTTTAAGGTATTTTTCCTCCTCGATAACCCTTGCTCTGAAGCAACCCCAATTACAGCTTCAGAAACATTCTTTACTACATTTCTATCAAACATACTAGGCATAATAAAATCCTCGCTAAGATTATTTTCATTTATTACCGATGAAATTGCTTTTGCTGCAGCAACTTTCATCTCATTAGTAATTTTTTCTGCTTTAGAGTCTACTAGTCCTCTAAAAAAACCAGGGTATGCAAGAGAATTATTAACCTGATTAGGGAAGTCGGATCTACCTGTCGCAATAATAGAAACATTGCTTGGGACATCATTAGGCATAATCTCAGGATTAGGATTAGACAAAGCGAAAACTATAGATTCATCATTCATATTTTTTAATTGATCACCTGTAACTAAATCTGGACCAGCTAACCCTAAGAAAAAGTCAGCACCTTTCAAGCAATCTGTTAAATCCCCTTGTTCATTATACGGATTGAGATTTTCTTCAAGCCAATATGAATGATTGTATTCATCAACCCTCTTATAAAGCCCCTTACTATTAAAACCAATAATATTCTTAATTCCAAAATCTTTTAAAATTTTTGCACATGCTGCTCCTGCAGCTCCAAGACCTAAAATTACCACCTTCAAGTCTTCTTTCTTCTTATTTAAAACTTTTAAAGAATTTATCAAAGCAGCCAAAACAACTATTGCAGTACCATGCTGATCATCATGAAATACAGGTATATCTAATTCTTTTTGCAAAATCCTTTCAATTTCAAAACATCTTGGGGCACTTATATCTTCAAGATGTATACCCCCAAAGCCTGGAGATATAGATTTGACTATTTTCACTATCTCTCCTACATCTTGAGTGTCTAAACAAATAGGCCATGAATCGACCCCTCCAAATTCTTTAAGAATAACTGCCTTGCCTTCCATTACAGGCAAGACTGCCTCAGGGCCAATGTCGCCTAGCCCTAGTACAGCAGAGCCATCTGTAACAATTGCTATAGTGTGAGCCTTCCCAGTCAATGTCCAAACAGAAGATTTATCTTCAAATATTCTTTGAGATACCTTACCAACACCTGGGGTATAAGCTCTTGACATCTGATCTCTATTTTGAATTTTTTCTTTGCTTCTTAATTCTATTTTTCCTCCTAAGTGAAGAAGGAAAGTTTGATCAGACACGTTTACAACTCTTATATCTTTATAGCCTCTAATTGCTGAAACAATTTTTTCTTCATGCTCAGAGTCTGATGCATTTATTGTTAAATCCCTAACAATTGTTTCGCCTTTAATTGATATAACATCTATTCCAGCCATATCCCCGCCAACCTCGCTCACTACTTTTAAAATTTCAGCAAGCATTCCTTTTTTATTTTTATACTCAAGCCTTACAGTAATGCTATTTGCGCCGCCAAGATTTCCATTGCTCATTTAAATTATTTAACCTTATTGTTTGTATAATTGTTGGTATACTAACATTTTATAAATTTGATTTCAGTTTTTCTATATTAAATGACAGAAGAAAATAAAAGGTTTACCAAAGGAATAATTAAAAAGAGAGAAGATCTAACAAATGATCTTTGGAAAATTTGGATAGAGCCTGAAGAGAAACTTAACTTTGTTCCAGGACAATATTGTACCGTTGGATATAATGATATTGAAAGACCTTATTCAATTGTGTCATCCCCAAATGAAGATTTAATAGAGCTCTTTGTTGAGTTAGTCCCGAAACCCCTTGGTAACTTAACTCCATTATTATATGAACTAAATATTGGATCCGAAATTACTTTAAGAAAAAAACCTAAAGGAATTTTCAAATTTCAATCTCAATTTAAAAACCACATAATGGTTTCTACTGTTACTGGAGTGGCTCCTTTTGTAAGCATGATTAGGTCTTTAGATTTTAATCAAACAGATTATAATATTTGGGTGTTTGAAGGGGCTAGCTATGTAGATGAATTTGGTTATCTCAATGAGTTAACATCAATTAGCCAAAAAAATAAAAAAGTATATTTTATTCCGACTTGTAGCAGACCTAATGACCCAAAAAATACAAAATGGAAAGGTAAAATAGGTAGAGTAAATGAGATATTTAACTCAATTTGTAATCTTGAAAAAGCAGATAAAGAAAATACTATAATTTATGCATGTGGTCACCCAGATATGGTTTCAGATGTTTCAGAAAAATACTCTAATAAATTTAATTTCATTGAAGAAAAATTCTGGAAACCATAATTGTATTTTATTTTTCTAGAAAACTAATAAAAAATGAAATATAGTAATCTGACAAGATAAATATATTCATTAAGGAGAGAACTATGGGAGAAAAAATAGGTTTTGTAGGTCTAGGAATTATGGGTGCCCCTATGGCTAAAAATATGATTGATGCAGGATATGAGGTTTCAGCATATGACATAATTGAGCCAAATTTGGACAAGGTTGTTGAGCAAGGTGCTTTTAAGGCTTGCTGCCCAAAAGAAGTTTCAGAAAAAAGTGACATAACTATAATCATGGTTCAAAATTCACCTCAATCTGAGTCAGCTGTGCTTGGCGAAGAAGGTGCTCTTGAAGGAGCAAGTGAGGGTGACTTAATAATTGATATGAGTTCAATTTCTCCATTAGTATCTCAAAAAATATCAGAACAATGTGAATCGAAAGGGGTTAAATTTTTAGATGCCCCAGTATCTGGTGGCGAGCCTGGTGCAATAGAAGGCACATTGGCAATTATGACAGGTGGAACCTCTACAGATTTTGAAAGAGCAAAGCCTATTTTTGATGTGCTAGGAGCTTCTTCCGTGTTATGCGGAGAAGTTGGGGCAGGAAATTATACTAAGCTTGCAAATCAGATGATAGTTGGGGCAAATATTCATATACTTGCCGAAGCACTTACGCTTACTACAAAGGCAGGCCTAGATCCTGAAACTGTTTTTAATGCGATTAAAGGCGGGTTAGCAGGAAGTAACGTTATGAACACTAAGGCACCTATGATGTATGAAAGGAATTTTAATCCTGGCTTTAGAATTGAATTACATCTAAAAGATATTACTAATGCAATGGAAACAGCTAATGAATTACAACTACCTCTCCAAGTTACATCAAATCTGCACCAAGTATTAAAATCATTGGTAATTGAAGGTAATGGAAAAGATGATCATTCGGGAATATTAAAATTTGTAGAGAATCAGTCAGGAGTGGAAGTAAAAAAATAAATGCTTGAAAGATTTCATGTACCTGAAGAAGACGAAATAAGGGTAAATTCTGAAAAATTAAGAAAAACTGCAGAGCAAATATTTATTAAATGCGGAATGACTTTTGCTAATTCCAAAATAGCTACTGATGTATTGTTATCTGCTGATATCAGAGGTGTTGACACCCATGGTGTTTCAAACATGCTTAGAAACTACGTTCTATACTTATCAGAAGGCTCTGCAAAAGCAAATCCTGAATGGAAAATAGTAAGGGAAACTGAATCTTGTGCAACTATAGATTGTGATGAAGGCTTAGGCTTAGTAGTAGCACCACAAGCTATGAATATTGCAATTGAAAAAGCAAAAAAAACAGGTGTTGGGTTAGTATCTATGGGCAATGGAAGGCATTTGGGAATGGCAGGATACCATGCGATGATGGCTTTAGAACATGATATGATTGGCACTTGCATGACATCATCTACTACTAATGTTGTCCCAACACATGCTGCCAAAGCTGGATTAGGAACAAATCCAATTGCTGTTGCTGCACCTGCATTAAATAAAGCTCCTTTTGTATTTGATGCAGCTACAAGTGCCATAGCTACAAATAAAGTTCGCGTTGCTCAAAGATTGGGGGTTCCGCTTGCAGCTGGATGGATTACTGATGAAAATGGAAATCCAATTATGGAAGAAACTCCTCTAGATATAAAAGAAGATCCAGATAAAGTTAATAACTTACTTCAAACTCCAGTAGGGGCAACTCGAGAATTAGGGTCACACAAAGGTTATTCGCTTGGAATGGTAGTTGATATATTAGGTTCAATACTAAACGGAAGTCTTGCAGGCCCTTTAAGAACAATGAAACAGCACCAAAATCACTTTGTTGCCGCATATTCGATTGAGGCATTTACAAATGTTCAAAAATTTAAAGAGATGATGGATGAATATTTGCAGGCATTGGAAGATCTTCCTCCAGTACAAGGTCAAGAAAGAGTTTTATATGCTGGACTGATGGAATATGAAACAGAAACAGAGAGAAAAAATATTGGAATACCTCTTCACCCTGAAGTAATTAATTGGTTTAAAAATATTTGTTCTGAGTTGGAGCTTGATTTTGATATAACTGAAAATGGAGGAGTTAACTAATGTTAGAAAGATTCCATGTCCCAGACCAAGAAATTATTCTAATTCAGGAAGAAAACCTAAGAAATGTTACAGAACAAATATTTCGTAGCCAAGGTATGCCTGAAAAGGATTGTAAGTTAGCAACTGATGCTCTTATTTCTTCAGATTTAAGAGGAGTAGAAACTCATGGAGTATCCAATATGGTCAGGGCATACTTAGGGGCTTTCAAATCAAAAAATATTAACCCTAAACCCAACTGGAAAATTGTAAAAGAAACTCCTTCTTGTATAACAATAGATTCAGATTCAGGTTTAGGAATAGTGGTGGCTCCTCAGGCAATGGAGATTGCTGCAGAAAAAGCAAAAAAAACAGGCGTAGGATTAGTAACTCTTGGAAATGGAAGACATATAGGAATGCTTGCATATCACGCAATGATAGCACTAAAGTATGACATGATAGGGACATGTATGGCAGCTTGTTCACCAAGAATGGTTCCAACTTTTTCTTCAAAAAAAGCAATAGGCACAAATCCCATAGCCTATGCTGCTCCAGCAAATAAGCTACCTCCTTTTGTTTTTGATGCAGCTATGACCTCTGTTGCTGGAAATAAAATAGTTTTGGCTTCTAGGCTGGGAGTTGATTTAGAACCTGGATGGATTGCTGATGATAACGGGAACCCAATTATGGAAAAAGTTAATATGAAAGATTTAGATCAATATGAGGATGAATCTAAAAACTTAGAGGAAAGATATGCTTCCGGCTATATTTCAAGTTCTGTGGACTTACTTCCTTTTGGTGGCACTAGAGAGATGGGATCACATAAATCTTACTCTATGGCGATGGTAGTTGATGTTCTTGCAGGTATTCTTAATGGGTCTAAAACTGCACCAACTGGTGAACATACAGGCCAGGGTCACTTTTTGGCTGCATACTCTGTAGATGCATTTATTGATACAAAAGAATTTAAAGAACTTATGGATAGATATCTTCAAAGCCTACTAGACCTGCCTTCAAATTCTGAGGGAAAAGAAGTAGTTTACGCTGGATATATAGAAGCTAAAGAACAGGAAAAAAGGGAAAAGGAAGGAATTCCTTTACATCCTGAAGTTGTCGAATGGTACCAAAAAACTTCAGAAGAATTAAATATTGATAGATTAATATGAAGAGCTTTAAATTAACTTTTCTTCCTTCAGTAAAAAATGAATTTTCAAATGACCCTCTTATTGAAAATTGGGTAAAGCAATTAACTGATTCATATGATTTCATCAAAGTCGAATATCCTTCCAATAAAGAGGAGGCCATACTACATTTAAGAGATTCTGATGCAGTCTATGGAGTGCTTACAGAAGATCTACTATTACAATGTAATAATTTAAAGTGGCTTCAAGCTCCTCAAGCGGCTCCTCCTCCAGATTATTATTATCAAAAATTAATAGACCATCCAGTGATAGTAACTAATTTTAGAGGGATCTATAATGATCATATTTCTCATCACATAATGTCTATGATTCTCTCATTTTCCAGAAGCTTAAACATTTATATAAAACAACAAGATAAGGCGAATTGGTCTCCAATAGATAATTCAAATGGGTCTACAAGATACCTGCCAGAATGCAAAGTACTAATGATTGGTGTAGGGGGAATAGGAAGTGAAACGGCAAGGTTATGTGATTTGTTTGGAATGACGGTTATTGGAGTGGATTCAAGATTATCTAAAGCTCCAAATTATCTTTCAAAATTAGTAACCCCTTCTCAATTAGACGACTTTATTTATGAAGCAGACTTTATAATATCTACTGTGCCACATACTCCAGAAACTGAAGGTCAATTTGATATGAATTTTTTTAAAAAAATGAAAAAAACTGCTTTTTTTATAAATATTGGAAGAGGTATGACAACAAAATTAAATGACTTAGTAAATGCACTTGAGGCTGAAGAGATTAGTGGAGCAGGGTTAGATGTTTATGAAATAGAGCCTTTACCAAAATCACATGCTTTATGGAAGTTTGATAATGTAATACTTACACCTCATGTTGCAGCTTTTGATGTTCCATATTTAGACGAAAGAAGATTTGAAGTGATTGCTGATAACTGTAAATTATTTAGTTCAGGAAAAGAATTAAAAAATATAGTTGATAAAAAATTATGGTTTTGAGCCATAAACATTTCACTGCAACAGCTTTCGTATTACACCCTAATTATGACAAAATATTGCTACACTGGCATAAGAAGGTTAATGAATGGTTGCCTCCGGGAGGCCATATTGAAAATAATGAGATACCAGAGGAAGCTGTAATCAGAGAAGTTTATGAAGAAAGTGGCTTATCAATAAAATTATTCTCAAATAAGGATTTATTTAAAAAAATTGACCCTGTAAAAGAATTAGAAAAGCCTGAATCAATTCTCTTAGAACCTATCGATGATCCCAAGGAAGGTAAACACTTCCATATAGATATGATATATTTTGCAGAAGCGATTAATCCTGAAGGGTTAAAATCCGGATGGTTATGGGTTAAAGAGCAAGATTTGATTAAGAAAAGAAAGATTAAGTCATTAGAAGGGAAATATAAAAGCCCCCCAAATGATGTAATAATTCTAGCTATTAACTGCATAAATAAAAGGAGAAAAAATGGCAACTAGGAGAGAACAAAAAAGAGCTTTAGGTAAACATACTAGCTGGGAAACTACAGAAGGGGCAGCAAGAGCGCCTCACAGATCAATGATGAAGGCCATGGGTTTGACTGACGAAAATATCAATGCCCCCTTTGTAGGAATTGCATCCACTCATAATGAAGTTACTCCCTGTAATGCAGGCATAGAGCCTCTAGCAGAACAAATCAAAAGAGGAGTTTTCGCTGCACAAGGGACGCCCTTTGTTTTTGGCACCATAACAGTTAGTGATGCTATATCTATGAATACAGTAGGGATGAAAGGGTCATTAGTTAGTCGTGAAGTTATAGCTGACTCAATTGAAACAGTTGTATTTGCTGAAAGATTTGATGGGTTGGTTGCAGTAGCAGGTTGCGATAAGAGTTTGCCTGGAGCTATGATGGCAATCGCAAGATTAGATGTTCCTTCAGTATTTGTTTATGGAGGTTCAATATTACCAGGAAATCTTAATGGGAAAACAATTCAAATTCAAGATGTTTTTGAAGCAGTTGGAAAGCACCAAAAAGGAGATCTGTCAGACAATGAATTATATCAAATAGAATCTAGGGCATGCCCAGGTCCTGGATCTTGCGGCGGGATGTTTACTGCAAATACAATGTCTTCAGTAGGAGAAGCTTTAGGGTTAAGTCTACCAGGATCAGCTTCTGAACCAGCAGTAGATCAAAGAAAATCAGCGTCTAGCAGAAAGGCAGGAGAAGCTGTTTTGAATCTTCTTAGAAAAGATATCAGGCCTTCTGACATACTTACTAAAAAGGCCTTTGAGAATGCAGTAACAGTAGTAACCGCTATGGGTGGCTCAACTAATACAGCATTGCACTTGCCTGCAATAGCTCACGAAATGGGAGTAGACCTATCTTTGGAGGATATACACGATATATCTATGAAGACTCCTCATTTAGCGGATATGAAGCCAGGGGGCAAATACATCATGTATGACCTAGATAATGTTGGTGGCGTCCCATTGGTAATGAAAAGGCTTTTTAAGCTTGGTCTAATTCATGGAGATTGCATGACAGTAACTGGAAAGACTGTAGAAGAGAATCTTACAGAAATTGAAGACAATGGAACTGAAAATGACGTAGTAAGATTGCCAGATAATCCAATTAGTAATACAGGAGGACTAGTCATATTACATGGAAATCTAGCTCCAGAAGGAGCGGTACTTAAAGTCGCAGGTCACAACTATGGAAAATCTTGGTCTGGCCCAGCAAGAGTATTTAATCAAGAAGAAGAATGTATGGAATCTTTAAAAAAACATGAAATTAAAGAAGGAGATTTTGTAGTAATTCGATATGAAGGACCAAAAGGTGGGCCTGGAATGAGAGAGATGCTGTCGATTACTAGCGCAATAGTTGGGCAAGGCTTAGGTGATAAAGTATTTTTAATGACAGATGGAAGGTTTTCTGGAGCATCCCATGGACCTATGATTGGTCATGTGGGTCCTGAAGCAGCAGTTGGAGGTCCTATTGCTGCAGTAGAAAATGGAGATGAAATAGAAATTAATTTAGAATCATTTGAATTAAATCTAAAGGTATCCAAAAAAGAAATTAAGGATAGGCTAAGCAAGCTAGAAAAGCATGAACCATTATATAAAACTGGGGTTCTTGGCAAATACACAAAACTTGTTCAACCAGCCTCAAAAGGTGCAGTTACAGGCTAGTTAACGTCCAACCAGCTTCTTAATCCAGCCTTTCTTTTTTGGGGAGGAACTTTTTGATCCATTAAGTTTTGGTGGCTCAGTAGAAGGAGACATTTCAGTTCTTTTAGAATTTGATTTAACTTTGTTTCTATTATATGAATTTTTACTGCGAGATTTATAACTAGTTTTTTTAGACGCAGAAGATTTTATTGGCCTCTTTTTCTTAGGTATTTTATTTTCTCCTTCTGGTGAAGATAATTCATCAGAAACCTCTTCTTTGTTATATGATTTTGATGCTTTTTTCACATCAGACTTAGTCATCCATAAGCTAGAGAAATAAGTCTTGTTCAATTTAATGTGCAAGTCTGCAATTCTAGCAGTTTCCGGTGAAATATTAGTATCAAATGCAGCAATTTCTACATGACGACCTTGATCCTTTGCAGCTTGAAGTGCAGGATAAAAATCTCCATCACCGCTTACCAAAATAGCTGAGTCATAGAGATCTTCGTAGGCATTCTTTAATATGTCCACGCCGATCATCATGTCTACACCTTTTTCCACCATAGCATCTCCTCTTTGCTTAACTATTCCTAACTTAACTTCAAGGTAAGGAATTTCATATAATGCAGAAAGGAATTTTTCCTGATCTTCTGCTCCCTTCCCATTTTCTTGTTTAATATTGTAATAGTATGTTCTTACTAACTCCCTGTCCCCTGCTAATTTCTCAGCGAATTTTCCAAATTTAATATCATTTCTAGAAAAATGCTGATTCAATACATGGTACAGATTGCTACCATCTATAAATACCATTACTCTTTCTTTTTTTATTTGAGATTCTGATTCTGACATAATTACTCCAAGCCTATAAGGCTTATTTGATGAAAATATAAATAAATAATATTGTTTATTATAAATCAATTTGTATATTAGATTACAGTATTTAAACACACAAAAAATATAAAAATGGGAAACTCAGCAGATTTTATACCAGCTTTCAATTGTAATATTGAGATGCCAAACGGCCTCCAATGGTTTAATAATGATCTTTTTGTAATAGATCAAAAAACTGACAACGTCTTTGTTTTAGATATCAAAGGGGAAACCAAAAAGAATATCCCAACAATTTGTGAAAATGGATCTGGAATTACTATTGGAGATGGATTTATGTGGCTTGGCTCAAATGGTCGTACTGATGCACGTTCATTTAGAGGAACAGATACTCACATGAATTGGATTTTAAAGACTGATATAGATACAGGTGAAATAATTTCCAGATTTCCAACACCTGACGGAGGAGGGGTTCATGGTCTTGAGTGGGATAATGGCAATCTATGGATTACTGCGTTTAATCCGACTGCTTTAATTCTAGTTAACTCCAAATCGTTCGATATTATTTTTAAATTTAATATAGATCAATCCCCTCATGGACTTGCAATTCATAATGATGGAATTTGGTGCTCTGATAGGGTTGATAGAAATATAGTGAAATATAATAGATCCACAGGTGAAAAGTTGGAACAAATCGATGTTCCAGATGATGGTCCAGATCCACATGGATTATCAATAAATAATGGAACTCTTTGGTATTCAGACGCAGCTTATCCAAATCCCGTAAGGCCTTACCCAGAAATAGGCTATATAAAAATCTAATAATGAAAATTCTTGATACACATCATCATTTATGGGATCTCTCTTTAAGGTCATATAATTGGATAAAAGAATTGCCCTCGAATGAATCTAAAATAATTGATAAAAATTTTATTTATCAAGATTTAGTTAATGAGATTGAAAAAAATGATGTATACAGCACTATTTGTGTACAAGCACACCAATCAGAAGACGAAGCAAAATGGCTTTTAAATATAGCAAATAACTCTCAAATAATAAAAGGTGTTGTTGGCTGGATTGATCTTAAAAGTCCAAAAATTGAGTATAAATTAGATGAATTTCAAAAAAATGAAAAATTTGTTGGGGTAAGACATGTATGGCACGATGAAAAAGATGAAAGTTGGATTATTAACCCTGAAGTTATTAGAGGTTTAAAAGCTCTTGCAATTAGAAATATAAACTTTGATTTTTTAGTTAGACCAAATCATTTAAAGTACATACATCATGTATATGATGAAATACCTGATCTAAATGGAGTAATTGACCACATAGCAAAACCCGAAATTAAAGAAGGCAACTTCGAACCATGGGCTACTGAAATTTATGAATTATCAAAAATAAATAATTTATCATGCAAAATTTCAGGAATAATTGAGGAAATGAATAATGATCAGCCCTTAGATGCAGTAGAGAAATACTCTTCTCATATAATAAATTCTTTTGGTAAAAAAAGGATAATGTATGGAAGTAATTGGCCAGTATGCCTAACTAAAAATTCATATGAGTATGTATTAAATTTAGCAAAAAATATTTCTAGTAAGTTTTCTGATTTAGAAAAAGAAGATTTTTTCTTTAATAATGGATCACGTTTTTATAAATTTTAAACTTCATTGAATCCAGGTTTAAAAATAGGATTTTGCAAAGGATAAAGGTCTCTCTTAATATTATTAAATGTTAAATTTTTTAGATCCGCAGTTGTTGTTCCTTTAGTATTTACAAGCATTGTTTTTGCAGCAAAAGGATCATACGCTGGCCTTGGGAGAATAACTCCTCTTGTTGTAATTAGTTTCTTTTTAGATGGATCTATACCTATATGAGTAATCTGGCCGATACTTTGAGGGGGTTGTCTTAAAGTAGTTAAAATTATTGATCCTCTATCTTTTGTTTCAAATAAAACAGTATTACCTTGATTGTACTTAGTATATCCTCCATGCCTTATCTCTGTATCCTCCCATTTCCCGTCAGTAATATTTATCACTTTTCCTTCTAGTTTAACTGGAGATCCATGCTGATCATCAACTTTTCCTCCAATATTTAAAGTTAAAGTAGATCCAATTCCAGAGTCTATACACTTTGAGGCTGATTCTGGATCAAAAAATACAGTACAATAATTTTCAACATTTTGTTTAACTATTTCATGCAATAGAAAAGTTGAATCAGCTGAACTACCTCCTCCGGTATTATCTCCGACATCATTAAGGATAACTGGAAAGGCCTCAGATTCATTAGCTATCTTTACAGCCTCTTCTACTTCATATGCATCTAAATTATATTCTTTTCTATTTTCCCAAGCTCTTGTTGAAACCCATTCGCATTTTTCTCTAGAAAGTTCTAGGTTATTATTTGTATAAACTAGAAAAGATGCCCCAAGCTCAGGTACATCAGCAAAAGGAAAACCTAAGGCAAAACTTGCTGTCACAACTGAAGTATCATTAGATAAATAATCCATATCTTCTATTATTTTTGATACTGGCTCCTCAAAAGTATTTTGCTTGGTCATATTAATCATCATAGGAGGAGCTATAAATGTGCCTGCAGGTATTAATTCTTTTTTTAATATTTGATCCATTAATTTTGCAGCTTCAACACCTCTATCATATGTATCTAGATGAGGACATGTTCTAAACACAACTAATATATCTGCGTTATCAAACATTTTTGAAGAAATATTTGCATGCTTATCTAGAGTGCAAATTATAGGAAATTCAGGTCCCATTTTATTCCTTAATCTTAATAAAACTTCTCCATCAACATCAAGATATTCTTCTGACACAGTAGCTCCATGAAGATTAATAATTAAGCCATCCATTTCATCATCATTTATTTCATCAACAATTCTATTAACAATATAATCAAAAGCAGATTTCTCAACGGTCCCAGAAGGTGTTGCAATCCCGCAAAATTTTGGAATTATTGTATTCCCCTGCCTCTCTATTTCATCAATAGAACCGCTAAGCTCATGATTTCCTCCTCTAAAATAATCAATTAAGTAATCTCCATATAAAAAATCACCAAAAGAGGGATCTTTGAAATTATCAAGTGGTGTTGTTTTCTTAATAAAATTATTAGACTCATGCATAAAGCAAGTTAGGCCAATTTTCATATTAACCTCTTCCAATATAAGGCATTTTAGTAGCCATAATTGTAATAAATTGCACATTAGTTTCTAATGGAAAATTAGAAATATTTACTACAACTTCTGCAACATGATTTACGTCAAAAGTAGGCTCTACTATGGTTGATCCATTAGCTTGAGGAACACCTTTCTTCATTCTTTCGGTCATAGGAGTAGCAGCATTTCCAATATCAATTTGACTGCATGCAATGTTATATTTTCTTCCATCCAAAGATATCGACTTAGTGAGTCCGCTTACACCGTGCTTTGTTGCTGTATATGGCGCTGAATCAGGCCTAGGTGCATAAGCAGATATAGATCCATTATTAATTATTCTGCCTCCCATAGGATCCTGGCTTTTCATTATTTTTATAGCTTCTTGAGAACATAAAAATGTACCAGTTAAATTAGCATCAACAACATTTTGCCAATCTTCATAAGTCAATTCTTCAATTAATTTTTTGGGGGCGCCTCCTCCAGCATTATTAAAGAGGACATCTAATCTGCCAAATTTATCAATAGTTTTTTTAAAAAGATTTTTTACCGAGTCGGGATTTCCTACATCACAAGTGATACCAAAAATTTTTGAACTTTCTCCGCTTTCTTTTACTGTTTGAGAAAGAGGATCCTCTCTTCTTCCAGAAATTACCACGGAGTAACCTTCTTCTAAAAGGGCTAGTGCAGATGCTTTTCCAATCCCTGATCCTCCTCCTGTGACTATTGCTACTTTTCCATTATCTTCTTTCATGCTCTCTCCAGAATAAATTTGTATCAAATTATTTAATATAGATAATATTGCATTAAAAACTTTTCTGCTAGAAGATGGAAAAAGAGGGAAAAATGAAGCAAGAACTTAAAGTACTGGTTTTAAATAGTAAATTTTTAAATCTTTCAATTGAGGACCTAAAATCAAATACAAATGTCCCTGTAGAGTGGCATGTAGAAGATTCGTCTAACAAAGAAAATATCAGAAAGCTTTTACCAAATTTTAATATTTTAGTTTCTACATCTATGGATATTTCATGGAAAAATGAAGCTAATAATTTAAAAGCTATTTTTATGCCTGGTGCTGGTTGGGATAAAATTGCCTCAGAAGCAGTTCCTGATGGATGCGTAGTTACAAATAGCTACGAGCATGAAAATGGAATAGCAGAATATGTTTTAATGTCAATGATTGCTTTAGATCGTGAATTAATTAATTCTCATAACAATTTTAAAGAAAATAAATGGGATTATTGGCCAGCAAGGTTTGGGCCATTTAAAGAATTAACTGGAAGAAATATAACTGTAATTGGGTTGGGAAGGATTGGCAAAAAGGTCCTCGAGATGACAAATGTTTTTGGAATGAATAATTATGCTGTAGAAGAATTTGATGTTCAAGATGAAGTAATAAGCCAATTAAATTTAAAAGATGTTGTGAAATCAAAAGACATGACAAAGTTAATTTCAATTTCTGACTTTGTTGTAATATGCGTTCCCTATATTGAATCAACAAAAGGGATGATTGGAGAAAAGGAAATATACTCCATGAAAAATGATGCATTCATAATAAATCCTGCTAGGGGGCCTATTATCAAAGAAGAGCATCTTTATCATGCATTAAAATCTAATAGAATCGCTGGAGCATGCCTCGATACTTGGTACACATATCCCAAAGGCGAAATAGACAATCCAAAACCATCAGAATACCCTTTTTATAATCTTAAAAATGTAATAATAACTCCTCACATATGTGGCTCTACCTATGGAACAGCCTCAAGGAGAATGAAAATTGTTGCAGAAAATATTAATAATTTTTATAACGAAAAGCCTCTTATTAATATGGTAGATGAATTATCAAAAATATAACTAAGAGTTAAATAATTCAAACATTACTATTGACGCAGCAACAGAGGCATTCAAAGATTCTATTTTTTCTTTCTCAATAGTAATTTCAGTAAAAAAATCAATTTGAGATTCGACTTTTTTTGATATTCCATCATGCTCCGAACCTATTACAATACCAACTCTTTTAGAAAATTTATGTTCTTTTATAGATTTTCCAGAACCAGATTTTAAACCAACTGTCCAAAAATCAAATTTTTTTAGTTTATTTATAAAATTAGATACATTTGCGACTCTTATTATATTAAGGCTATGAATAGCACCTGATGATGCTCTTATTGAACCAGAAGTAATCCCTGCGGACCTTTTTTTTGGTATAACTATGTAATCCATTCCGAAAGCAAGAGCTGACCTCGAAATTGCCCCAAAATTATGAGGATCTTGTATTCCATCAAGAATTAGTAATCTTATTTGTGAAGTATCTTTATTTAAATTTACGCTTAAATTATCCCATAATTTTTTTTCTGGAAAATATCCATCAGAAACCAAATATGCCAATATTCCTTGATGTTTTCCAGTATGACTAATTTTATTTAAATCAGATTCATCTTTAATTTCAATTGGAATATTAAATTTTCTTGCTAATGTTAATAATTTATTTACAGGGTTAGAATTGTTGCTATTAGAGCTAACTACAATTTTATCTATACTAGAAGGGTTCTTTAAAGATTCAGCAACAGCCCTTCTGCCCTCAGATAAAGGATCTTTATTCATTTTTGATGTTCTACTTGGCATTATTTAAAAAAAAGATACTTAAAATTCATTTTAATTGCTTTTCATCACTGCTAGGATAACTTTTAATACAATAATTATCTAAATATTGAGATGAAAAACAACTTAGCTTTAATAATAAGATATAAATTAACGATTGCAATTTTAAGCATAATTCTTATAGCTTGTCAGTCTTCAGGGCTATCTGGGTCATCAATTCTTTATATTTCTGAAAAAGATGGTAATCCAGAAATCTATTCTATGGATAAAAACGGAAATAATAATCTAAGGCTTACGAATAGCTCTAAAGAGGAAAACAACCCAAAATTATCACCTGACGGAAACAATATCTCTTTTATATCAACAAAAAATTCAATTAGAGAGTTATGGATGATGGATTTTGAAGGAAACCAAGAAAAATTATTAAGTAGAAAAGGTGAGTCAGTGGAAGATTTTTTCTGGTCTCCAGATTCCACAAAAATTTCTTACAAAGGGAAAAGTGCTGATGGGCAACATGATATTAATGTTTACAGTGTTTCTGATGGATCAATTAATGAGGTAACTAATAATTCTTCTATCGAAAAATTAGGTAACTGGTCTCCAGATGGTGAATGGATAGTATATTCAGTAATTAAGACTGATCAAATGCTCGATGATGGAGACAATAGGGTCGGAATATTTAAAAAAAATCCTCAAGGAGTTGATGAAGTCAGGTTAACTGAAAATTTTGAAGATCATGATCCAATGTGGTCTCCAGATGGAAAACATATAGCATTTCTTTCAACTAGAGGAGGGGATGATTTAGACATATATGTAATAAATGCAGATTCCAAGGAAGAAACAAATATTACTGTTAGTCAAGGCAATGATTATGATTATTATTGGTCTCCAGATGGAAAAAGAATTGTATTCATATCAGAAAGAGAAGATAATCCAGAAATTTTTGTAGCTGATATTTCATTAAATGAAAAGCCAGTTAGGTTAACAGACAACATGAGTACTGAAAGCTCTCCTATATGGAAAGATGGAAAGATAATTTTTGTATCAGATTCTGACGGAGATACGGATATATATAGCATGACTCCATCAGATGGATCAGGCCAAAAAAGATTAACCAATTCTGAACAATCTGAAAGATCCCCAAGCTGGTAAAAATACACTTAATTTTTAAGATTTAACATTTCTGCAACAAATTTTGATCTAATTTATGATTAATAGTAAACTTATTCTTTCAGAGTCGAAAGGTGATTTGCACCTGCAAATTACTAAATAAACTAAAAAGATGGAGGAGAAATGTTCTCTAAAAGAAAATCAATTTCTTTTATAGTAATAGCTTCACTAATGTCTTTAATTATGGCTTGTGGATCAACTGAAACTGTAGAGGTAATAGTTGAGAAAGAAGTAATTAAAGAAGTACCTGTGGAGAAAATTGTAAAAGAAACTGAGGTTGTTGAGAAAGAAGTAGTTAAGGAAAAAGTTGTAACTAAAGAAGTAGAAGTTGCAGCTCCTGTAGAAGAAACTATTGATCTTGTTTGGGGTAAAAAGAAGATTGAGGGTGTATTCGGACTTCGATGGCAAGGACCTTACAGAACATCTGCAGTTATAGACATGCAGGGTGTAGAAGAACCACTTTTTATATATAAAAATGGTACTCCTATGGAACCTTACACAGCAGACAGCTGGGATGTAAGCGCAGATGGTAAATACTTAAATATAAAAATAAAGAAGGGTATTGATTTCAATTCACCAAAAGGATTTGAATCAGTAGACTTCGGTGAATTTGATGCTAATGATGTGTGTTGGTACTTTAACAATGCTAACCCATCAGTAAACGCTGAAAGTACTGACCCTAACGGTGGTGACTATGCTGCTGTATTTGGTAAGTGTGAAGTTGTTGACTCACACACTCTAAAATGGGAATTAGTTTCACCACTTTACTTCTGTTTCCCAATCTCTGACTTCGGTTGCTTGAGTGCTCGAATGGGTCCTCAATCACAAAAGTCTTATGACAAAATGGGATATGAATGGTCTAAATCTCACCACGTTGGTACTGGCCCTTACGTTCAAGGAGCTTGTATAGCTGGTGACAGATGTACTATCCACAAAGCTGGTGGTAATCACTGGAGTGGAAATTCAGGAAGCATTGACTCTATGACTCAGATTCAAGTTCCTGAAGTACAGACTAGAATAGCAATGCTAGAAAATGGCAGTATTGATATGGCAGATATGGACTTTAAGATGGTTCCAACTCTTTTGGACAAAGGTCTTGATTTCGGAGAAACAATGCCAGGATCATACGTTAACCAGTCAATTA
>PBNX01000006.1 GCA_002723375.1 Dehalococcoidia bacterium | reverse complement strand
GGTAACTTGACGGAAAGTGCAACAGAAAGTAAACCGCCATTTGGTAAGGGTGAAACGGTGAGGTAAGAGCTCACCTCAATTAAGGAAACTTAATTGGATTGGCAAACCCCATTCGGTGCAAGGTTAAATAGAGGAGCTAATGCGGATCCGACAAGCTTCTGGGTAAACCGCTTGATTTATTTGGCAACAAATAAACTAGATAAATGACTGCTGCCTTATTAAAGGTACAGAACTCAGCTTATAGTTTGCCTTGATCAGTCTTTTTGACCTCTTTGATTCCACTCAGAATTCACAAACATATTCAACCCAGGGTCAAGCGTAACATCTTTATACTTTTCTGGAGGATTATCTTTAATGAAATCTTCATTTAATTCTACTCCCCATCCTGGGCCTTCAGGCAGGCTAAAGTATCCGTCAACAACTTCAGGGTAATTTGTACCTGCCTGTTTTACATGAGGATCAGCAAAATCATTAAAATGCTCAACTATTTTCCCATTTCTTAGAGTAAAAACAAGACTTACAGAAGCTGCAGTAGAAATTATTCCTCCAACGTTATGAGGAGCTACCATTATTGAATAATTTTCTGCGTTTGATGCTATTTTTTTTGCTTCTAAAATTCCGCCAGTTTGGGTTATATCGGGCTGAATAACATCCACGCACCCTAATGACCAGAGTTCTCTAAACTCAGGAGCGCCATATAGCCTTTCTCCAGTAGCTATTGGAAGTCTGGTATGGTCTCTGACTGACTTAAGGGCTGGCAGGTCACCTGGCCTAGTAGGTTCTTCTAACCAAGCAGGTTCATATTTCTCAACATAATTTGCAATTTCTCTTGCTTGATGAGGTGCAAACCTTCCGTGAAGTTCTAGCATAATTTGTGCTCTATTTCCAGCCACTGCAGCAACAGCATCAATTAAATCCATTGATTTGTGGAATTCTTTTCTAGTTAATTCCAAGTCTCCGTTTCCAAAGGGGTCAAATTTCATTCCTATATAACCTTTATCTACAACTTTTTGAGCTGCTTCTGCAAATTGATTAGGATCTCTTTCAACGGTATACCAACCGTTAGCATATGCTGGAATTTTATCTTTTACTTTTCCTCCCAAAAGTTTATAAACTGGCAAGTTAGTAAATTTGCCCATAATATCCCAAAATGCTAATTCAACTAGAGCAAGCCCTGTATACACAACCTCTCCTGGCTTCCCAAAATCAAGAAGAGTGAATCTTCTATACAAATCTTCAATATCAAAAGGGTCATGTCCGATAAAATGCCTTTCAACATCTCTTAAAAATTCAGTAACCGTATGAGTTTTGCCTAGTATTCTTGCTTCACCAATCCCTGTAATCCCTTCATCTGTTTCAATTACCAAATATGTTAAATTTCTCCATGGAGTCCCGAGAACTAAAGTTCTAAATCCTGTTGTTTTCATAATTTCACCTTAAACTTGTTTATATTTACAATAAATCTTCATAAGTAGACATTTTTAACTCAGGTTGAGTTTTTACATCAAGAAGAACAGAACTTCCTTCAGAATTTAATTGTTGAGCTTTAATTATAGCTTCTTTTAATTCTTCAGGACTATTTACTTCTATTCCTTTTGCTCCCATTCCTTCTGCCAGAGTCGCATAATTTCCGGTCATTTTTATTGTATCGAATTTTTCAATTGATTGAGGATATCGTGCAGGATAACCACCCATTGTCCCATTGTTCATAACAACAGTTGTTATTGGATTTCCAGATCTTACTGATGTTTCTATATCTAAACCTGACATTCCAAATGCCCCATCTCCCATAAAATTTAAGCAGAATTTATTTGGTTCAGCCATTTTTGCCCCAATCATTAGTGGTATCCCATAACCTAAATGAGTGCTCTTGCCCCAACCTAAATATGATCCAGGAACTGTAGATGTTAGGAACGGCATAATTTGATCTCTTGGATGACCAGCATCATGAGTTATTATGCTATTTTCATGATCTATATTCTTATTTATTTCATTGATAAGCCTGTAGGGATTAATTGGATTCATATCAGAATTAAGTAAGGAGTTCCACTCCTCCATCCAATCCTTTTTAGTAGATTCTATTTTCCCAATTACTTCCATTTTATATTTTTGGAAATCCTCTTGATTCTTGCTAAATTCAGACTTTACACATTCAATCATTTTTTGAAGGATAATTTTAGAATCTCCAACTAACCCAATCTCCACTGAATAATCTTTATTTATATCCTCGTAATTATTGGTAGAATGAATTATTTTTTTTCCTTCAGGAATGGTGATCCCGTAATTTGTCTTTGTTAGGCTAGAGCCAATAGCAAAGATAGTATCTGATATACCTAGCCATTTCCAAACAGATTTTGGGGCTGTTCTGTTTGCAGATCCTAGTGATAGCGGATTTCTTTCATCAAATGAGCTTTTACCTGGCATAGTTGTAACTACAGGCAACCCAAGTAAATCTGAGAGTTCTTTCAATTCTTCAGTTGCATCAGCGTATAAAACTCCTTGCCCAGACCAAATTATAGGATTTTTAGCATTTACTAATTGGCTTATAGCCTCAAAAATATCATCATCTGAAGGAGATACTTTTGATTCCTCTGGTATTGAATAATTATCTAAATTATCAATTTCTTGGGTCATGCTATCCCTGTGCATTTCAAGTAACACTGGCCCTGGCCTTCCATTTTTCAACGAGTGCATTGCCCTCCTCATTAAAGGAACTATTCTTTCTGGGCTATTTATAGATTCAGCCCATTTCGTAATCCTTTCATAGTTCCTAGATGCCCAAAATGCTGGTTTTACATCAGTTTCCATTAGTGAGACCCCATCAGGTATGAATAATAACGGAACTGAATCTGCCCAAGCTTGAGCAATAGCTCCATAAGCATTTTCTGCCCCAGGCCCACCTTGACAGGCAAAAACTCCAAAACTTTTACCTGATTTAACTCTGCTGTAGCCATCTGCTGCCATTATTCCGCCTCTCTCTTGCCTAAACATTATAGGTCTTATCCCTTCCCTGGCTACTGCTTCAATAAGTGGATTTGATGGAAAGCAAGCCATCCATTCAACTTTTTCTTTCTTTAAAATTTTTGCAATTGCTTCATATCCATCCATAATGACCCCTTTTTAGTAATTTTTTTTAGTTTAATGGATTTAATAATTTATTCAATTTTAATAGTTATTTATTTTTTTTGTGCTACCAAAATTTTATTTTTTTTAATAATTTTATAAAACTCACAAATCCAATAAAGCGATTATGATTACTTAATTTTAAAGGAAGTTCACCCCTGTTTGATGACTTATATAATTTTGATAGCCCACTTTTCTTATGAAATTGAACTAATGAGATTTGACTTCTGTTTGATCTTGAAAAATTAATTACAAATTCATTAATTTCATCCCAATTAATTTGATTTAGAATACTGTCTTTTTTCTGACCTTTTCTGTAATTAAATGAATCAGTATCATCAACAAAAATTATAGAATCTTTATTTAAGTAAGGGAACCAATTGTACAGCACCTTTTTTACATGCTTAGATGTATGGAGACTGTCAATTAGAAGAATATCTATTCCTTTTTTTTCAATTTCCGGGAATTGACTTAATATTTTATTAATGTCAGTATCATCACATTGAAAGAAGCTCCATGCAGTTGACTCCACTACATCACTACAATCTTCTATATCAATTGAGTAGCAATGACTGCCATTAAGTTCACTATTGTAGACAAATATAGAAGATGAAAATCCTTTTCTGACTCCGCATTCTAAAATTAATTGACCTGACCTTTTTTGCATTGTCTTGTGTATTTCTTCCATGGGAGAAACTTCTGGGTAAGTTATGTCATTTTCTTGGAGACTTTGAAAATTAGATATAATTTCATCTATGTTGAAATGCTTAGACTTCATAATCAATTAGATTATTGAGGTATAAATTAGTATTCAAAAATATATATAGAGAGAGTAACATATTAATTTAAGTATAATGCAAGTTATAACTTAGATAAATTACAATATAAATTATGAGTTTAATTGGTAGTCAGTACAAATATAATAGTATAAAAAATTTAGCTGAAGAAAAAGAGTTAAAAAAACTTCCATATTCGATAAGAATATTATTAGAAAATATTTTAAGAGGTAAGGATTTCGGCTATTCTAACGACAACGATATACAAAATATTTTGAAATGGAGCCCAAGGAATATTTCTAAGAAAGAAATCCCATTTATGCCTTCTAGGGTTGTTTTACAAGATTTTACTGGCGTTCCTGCTGTTGTAGATTTGGCTACAATGAGGGATGCTGCTAAAAAATTAGGGTTTAATCCCAAAAAAGTTAATCCTTTGGTTAGATCAGATTTAGTTATTGATCATTCTGTGCAAGTGGATTTTTATAAAAGTTCTGAGGCCTTGCAAAAGAATACAGAACTTGAATTTAAAAGAAATAAAGAAAGGTATCAATTCTTAAAATGGGGGCAGCAAGCTTTTGATAATTTTAGAATTATACCGCCCGGAGTAGGGATAGTTCATCAGGTTAATCTTGAGTATCTTGCACCAGGAGTAATAATTAGTAATGTTAATGGAGTTAATAGAATATACCCTGATACTTGTATTGGCACAGACTCTCATACAACCATGATTAATGGTTTAGGTGTATTAGGATGGGGTGTTGGAGGAATAGAAGCTGAAGCTGTAATGTTAGGACAACCTTATTATATGAAATTACCTGAAGTTATAGGAGTGAATATATCTGGGAAGCTTAAAGAAGGGACTACAGCAACAGATCTTGTACTTTCTATAACTCAAGTCTTAAGGAATTTAGGAGTTGTTGAAAAGTTTGTTGAATTTTTTGGAAAAGGCTTAAGTTCAATGTCTCTTCAAGACAGAGCTACTATTGCAAATATGGCTCCCGAATATGGTGCTACATGCGGATTTTTTCCAGTTGATAATGAGACATTAGACTATTTAATAAATTCAGGTAGAGATCCAGAAATTGTAAGATTGACAGAAAATTATTCTAAAGAACAATTAATGTTCCATGATGAAAATTATATTCCTGAATATAATAGAGTAGTCGATTTTAACTTGGATTCTGTCAGTCCTAGTCTATCTGGCCCAAGAAGACCGCAAGATAAAATTTTTTTAAATGACGTTAAATCCGCTTTCGATAATGAATTCAAAGGATTAAATAAATCTAATGACAAATTAAGCAATGGTTCTGTAGCAGTCGCAGCAATTACTAGTTGTACAAATACGTCCAATCCCTCAGTTATGATAGGCGCAGGCTTGCTTGCAAGAAATCTAGAAAATATTGGATTGAAACCAAAGCCATGGGTTAAGACCTCTATGGCTCCTGGTTCAAGAGTAGTAACAAGCTATTTAAACAATTCTGGGCTTGATAAATATTTGGATAAACTAGGATTTAATACTGTTGGATTTGGGTGCACAACCTGTATAGGTAATTCAGGACCTCTTGATGATGATGTATCTGAAAATATAGAAAATTCAGATTTAGTTGTAGCTAGTGTTTTAAGTGGAAACAGAAATTTTGAAGGTCGGATTCATCCCTTGGTTAAGGCTAATTTTCTAGCCTCCCCACTATTAGTTATAGCATACGCTGTAGCTGGAACTATTAATATTGATATGACTAATGAGCCTATAGGTACTGATTCTTCAGGAAAAGATGTTTTTTTATCGGACGTATGGCCATCTTCAAAAGACATTCAAAATGAAATTAACAAATCTATTTCGCCAGAAATGTTTAAGGAGCAATATGAAAATGCAATTTTAAATAATACTGATTGGAATAAATTAGAATCTTCCAAAGGAGAAAATTATAAATGGGATTCTGGTTCAAGTTATATTCAGAAAGTCCCTTTCTTTGATAACTTTTCAAAAGATACACCCAAAATTAAACCTTTAAAAAAAGCAAGATTATTATGTGTATTAGGAGACTCTGTCACTACAGATCATATTTCACCAGCAGGCTCTATCCCTGAACTAGCACCATCTGGCCAATTTTTGATTTCTAAAGATATTCCCAAAGGTCAATTTAACTCTTATGGATCTAGAAGAGGGAATCATGATGTAATGGCACGTGGAACATTCGGGAATATTAGATTAAAAAATCTATTAACACCTGAAAGAGAAGGTGATTGGACAATGTTTTTTCCTGAAAATAGAGAGATGAGGATATTTGAAGCAGCAAAAGAATATGAAAAAAATAACACCCCTTTAATTGTCATAGCAGGCAAGGAATATGGAACAGGATCTTCAAGAGATTGGGCTGCAAAAGGACCAAACTTATTGGGAGTAAAAGCGGTTATCGCAGAAAGTTTTGAACGAATTCATAGAAGCAATTTAATTGGAATGGGAATTGCCCCTTTAGAATTTATTAATGGGGAGAATTATAAATCTTTAGGATTATTAGGAGATGAATATTTTGATTTTGAAGATATTGACATGAATACAGACCCCTTAGCTATACTCAACATAAAAGCTAAAAGAGATAATGAAATAGTGCTTAATTTTAATGCAAAATTAAGGGTAGATACCGAAATAGAAAAAAAATATTTATTTAATGGAGGAGTATTGCAATTTGTGTTAAGGGATATGGTATCAAGCTCCTGATTTTTGAGATAAATTTTTAAGTACTGTATTTAAATCTGCTTCTACAAAACTATAATTGTTTATCTGTAATTTTTCTGGTGAAATTGGATAATTATTCAATAAAACTTCTCTGGCTAATTTATTGGCAAATATTTTCAATACTACATTAGGTATTTTGAATATTGGATTTATGTTTAATTCTTGAGCCAATTTACTTAAAAATTCTTTTGAGGTAAGTTTTTGAGGGGAGACAATATTTATAGGTCCTTCTAAAAAATTTGAATTAATAATGAAATCAATTATGCCAACCACATCATTTATAGATACCCATGGCCAATATTGATTACCATTTCCAAATGACGAAACTTTTAATAATTTAACAAGATTTTGCATAATATTTAAAAATATACTTTCTTTTGAAATGACCTGACCAAATCTCAGGTTAATAACTTTAGTTTTTGGGGTTTTGTAAAATCTAGACGCTTCTTCCCAGTCCATAGCTAATTGGGTTAAAAATCCTTTGCCGAAAATACTATTTTCAGTTATATCATTTTTTGAAGGATTATATATTCCGCAGCCAGAGGCAGAAATAAAATATTTTGGAGGATTTTTTAATTTCGATATCACTCTAGATAGTAATAAATTAGTTTTTACCCTTGAGGAGTATATTAAGTCTTTATTTACAAATAAAGGATTAAAAGAAGAGATGCTACTACCGCATAAATTTATTATTATGTCATAGGATTCTAACTTACCTTCGTTAATATAATTTGTATCAGGATCCCAAAAAATACCAGCAATATTTTTTGACCTAACTATTCTATTGACTGTGTGGTTTTTCAGCCTTAAATCATTAACTAGATAAGTCCCTATAAGCCCATGAGATCCTGCTATAGCAATTTTCATTTATTTTTTTAATTTTGAATTAAATCTTGGATCAACAGGAAAAATCCAACCTCGATTCATAATTATTTCCCTTGATAGCTCAGGAGGAATTGCAACAATTATTTCAGGTTCGATTGAAAATCTCCCAGTGAATCCACCGATTGCACTTCTAGTATGAACTCCAGAATACCCACCTTTGTCTTCTGATCCATTAAAATAATCTCCAAGGCCTCCAAAAACAGATTGCCATCTTAAAGAAAATCCATTCATTACTGCAGGCCCCGAATCGAAATCAACATCAGTTGAAACTACCATTCCTAGAGCTTTAATAGTATAAATTATATCGTTAAGATCTCCACCTTCTCCTCCGCATTTTAAAGCCCAATGTAGCCTTGTAAGCATATTATCCGCTATTTTTTGAGCTGCTTCCTGACCATGTTTTACTCTTTCTGGATCATCGTTCATCTGATGATCTCCTCCACCTTCTCCTGAAAGATAAACCAATCCAGATTCATGAAAAAGTACTGTAGCAATAGGTAACCCGCTTGATGTTATATCTTTTACATGCTCATCAAATGTACCTAAATCAATACCTAATTCGGATATTCTTTCGTAAACATCATATTTCCTTCTTACCTCTTTAGGTATTATTGAATTTTCATAAAATTTACTCATAGCTTCTCCTTTTATTTTATTGTAAATATTTTATTGTCTTTGATCCATTTATTATCTAATGTTAAACCTAGTCCTGGCTTATCAAAAGATCTAACATTACCGTTATTAAGATTTATAGTTTCTATAGTAGCAAAATCAGCTGTTGAAGTAGGCATCCAATATTCATAATAAGTACAATTATTTATACTGCAAGTTACATGTATATTTGCCATATTAAAAAAGATATTCCCTCCAGTTCCGATTTCACATCTTTTATTGAATGCTTCAGCAACAGCAGCAGATTTTAGTAATCCAGTAATTCCAAGTTTTCTTGAAGTACCTCTCATTATTTGTGGTGCTAATTCGGTGGTATATAATCTATTCTCATTAAATAAGAACGGAGCTTGATCTGTCATTGCCAAAGGCGTTTTAATTTTTTTGTTAAGTTTGCTGATTGATTCAAAATCGTCCCATTTTATTGGATCTTCAAACCAAAAGAAAAAGTTATCATCTAAGGCCTTTCCAATCTTTACTGCTTTATTAAGATCATATGTATTATTAGGATCAATCATCAATGTGTAACCTTCGCCAACATTCTTTCTGACTAAATTCACCATTTTTATAGTTTTATTTGTGTCCATTGGCCCTGGATGAATTTTATAAGCACTCAATCCAAGTTCTGCAACTTCATCACTTTCACTAACATAGCCTTCTGGGTCATTGTGCCTAGGTTGGTAAGTTCCATAGGCAGGGATATCCTTATTGCTCCCTCCTAGCAGGCTAAATACTGGCAGTCCAGTAATTTTGCCTTTAAGATCCCATAATGCAATATCTAAAGAAGCAAATGCTGCGTAATCAACTGGATTGAATCTATTTATAGAGGCTTTAGGCATATTATTTACGTAAGTCCATAAGGCAAGATTGTCTAATGGGTTTTTATTAATAAGTAAATGAGAAAACTTTTTATGAATATTTCTAATAATTTTCATTGATTCGCCTCTGTGCTGACCAATCATAGAATTCCCTTCAACTCCTTCATCGGTCTTTATCCTCAATATGCCTTGATGAACAATCCCTCCTGTAACCCCAGCGGCTTGATAAACATTATCTCCCGCGAAATCTAAGTTTCTCTCAACAATATCAATGACTATCTCAGTAATTTTCATAATTTTAATTTACACTATTAATTCGTTAATTGTTTAATAAATATAAGGGCAAATAAAAAATTGAGTAAGTCAAACTTAATATTAGTAAGGCATGGCCAAAGTGAATGGAATAAGCTAGATCAGTTTACAGGATGGGTAGATGTTGGTTTATCTAAAAAGGGAATTGAAGAAGCAAAAAATGCGGGTGCAAAAATAAAAGACACAGAAATCTTATTTGATAATGCATTTACTTCGATTTTAAAAAGATCTATACAGACATTCGATCAGATAAATAGAATCTGTAACATCCCTATCAACTTCAGGAAAGATTGGAGATTAAATGAGAGGCATTATGGAGCACTACAAGGGATAAACAAGCAAAAAATGAGAGATCTTCATGGAGATGAACAAGTTTTGATTTGGAGAAGAAGTTATGATGTTAGGCCTCCTGAGCTTGAAAAAGATGAAGTAGAAAAATTAAGAAGCCAGGAATGTTTTTTAGGCCAAGATATTGATCCATTTCCTAAATGTGAATCATTAAAAGATACATTTAAAAGACTAATGCCTTTCATAGATTTAAACTTAACCCCATTGATAAAAAATAATAAAAATATCCTAATTTCTGCTCATGGTAATAGTATTAGAGCAATGATTAAATTTTTCGAAAAAATATCAGATAATGAGATTGTAAAAGTAGAAATCCCTACAGGAGAGCCACTTCATTTATTGCTTAATGATGAGTTAAAAGTGTTGGATAAAAAATATCTATAAATTAAATTATCTTTGCTCTCTTTTTCATAATACTAATATCAAAATCTAAACCAAAACTATTATCATCAGGAACCAAAATATTCCCTGATTGAATATTCAGAGAATTTTTAGTAATTGGATTATCAATAAGGGAATTTTGCTCTATGTTGTATTCAAGAGGTAATTTTATTGAATTATTTATTGATAAAAAATGCAAATGGATTGCGGTTGAAATAAGTGGTTGAGTATTATGAATCATTATTTCTTTTTTATTTAAAAAAGAAATAATTTTTCTAAATTCGGTTATTCCTCCTGTCTTTATTACATCAGGCTGTAATATGTCAGGTTTCCCTTTTTCTATTAAATTTTTAAAATCTTGGACTGTATAGCAGCATTCTCCGCTAGCAATAGGTATTGATAAACTTTCAGTTACACGTTTAAGCCCCTCTAAGTCAGTTACATGCACTGGTTGTTCAAATTGGAATACTTCGAATTTTTCTAATACATGGCCAACTTCAATTGCCTTTTTTGCAGAATACCCCCCATTTACATCAACCATTATTTCTATATTATTATCTAACTTATTTCTTATTGCTTCTACTGTTTTTAAAGTTTTGTCTCTGGGAGAATCAACTTCTTCAGGGTAAGCCGAATGCATTTTATAAAACAAGAACCCTTCTTCATAAAAAAAAGAAGCTCTGTCTGCCTCTTCTTCGGGGCTCATATCTCTTTTCATAGAGCTAGCATAAATTGGTATAGAATTTTTTATCTTTTTACCTAATTTTTTATGCAGAGGCACTCCTTCTCTTTTTAGATTTATATCCCATATTGCAGTGTCAATTCCTGATATAGCAGTTAATAGAGATCCGTAAGGTCCACAAGTAGATGCGATATTATAAAGAAGATTCCATATTTCTTCATAATTAGATGGATCCACTGATAGTATCGCATCTCTAAATATTGTATCTACAGCTGATTTTGTGACCCATGGAGATCTTCTGAAGCACTCCCCAATTCCAGTAATACCCTCATCTGTTTCTATGATCACATATGGATACTCTCCATCTATAACCAGACATTCAATTTCAGTTATTTTCATTGGTTAAGTTCATTTGGTAATTTAAAAGATATATTTTCTGGAGGCCCACCGATATATTCTACAGACTTAGGTTTTATAGCTTTTATTACTTCTTGAACCATATTCTCAGGAGTTGAAGCACCTGAAGTTATTCCAATTGTTTTCACATTTTTTATCCAGTCATAATTTATTTCTTGGGGCCCTAAAATTAGGTATGAAGGAACTCCTTTACGTATTGCAACATCTTTAAGTCTTTGGCAATTTGAGCTATTGTTTGCTCCAATAACTAAAACTAAATCACATTTTTCAGCTAACAATTCAGTTGCATTTTGCCTATTTGTAGTTGCATAGCATATGTCATTTCTAATTACAGCGTCAGGTATTAATTCTTTTATGTTGTCGATCGCTTTAGATGTGTCATTAACAGACAGAGTAGTTTGAGATATTACAGCTACATTGTTTAATTTTTTAATTTTATCTGAAGGAAAATCTTTTCTTTCGTCCACAAGTAGCATATCAGTTTGACCCATAGTTCCTTTAACTTCTTGGTGCCCCTTATGACCAACAAGAATTATAGATTTTTTATCTTTAGAATATTTTTTTGCTTCATTATGCACTTTAGTTACAAGAGGGCATGTAGCATCAATAATCTTCAAATTTCTTTTATTAGCTTTTTCATAATCTTCAGGAGCAGATCCATGTGCAGAAAAAACAACAACACTATCTCTAGGAATTTCATTTACATCCTCAACAGTAATTGCTCCTTGAGCTTCTACATCGTTAACAACATCTGGATTATGAACTATTTGGTGNTTAACATATACAGGNGCACCAAACTTTTTTATTGCTATTTCCACAATATCAATTGCTCTTACNACNCCTGCGCAGAAGCCTCTTGGATTTGTTACTAATACCTTCAAAATTTCCTACTCTTCATTTTTTATCATGGAAGCTGCTAAAGGGGCAATTATAAAGCAAATACCTGCAAAAGCAATTAAAGAAAAATAGCCTAAATTTAATCTCATATTATTTAGATAATCAATTAAAATACCTGCAAGTCTTGCACCGATTCCTGAGAAAAGAAATCCTAATGCTAAAAGACCAATTTGATTACCTGCATTTTTTCTTGATATGACATCATTTGTTAGTGCCCATATTGTCCCAAACATAGAGCCTACAGAGATTCCTATTCCAGAACACAAAATTAAAACTGATATAGGGGAATGAAAAATTATAATTGTGAAACAACTTAAACTGCCTATAATCCCACCAATAATAATGATAATTTTTCTGTTATATTTATCTGATAATTTCCCAGCAGGGAACATGGATAGCCCAATACTTAATCCGAGCACAATAATTACACCAGTAAGCATTGGCGCCGGATTCTCAAGGTTTAAGATATCTTGTAGTAAGAATACTGCATAGGATTGAAGTGAAGTGAAAGCAAGTAACGTGAAGCTAAATGTAATCAGAACTAAAATTAAATTACCTAATCTATTTTTAGATTTTTTATCAATTGAATCATCTTTTGAGGTGGATATCCCAGGATATCTAAGAGCATAATAACTCCAAGTAGTAGTAATAATAATAAGGCAAGAAAGAAAAAGAAGTCCTGCTAAAAACCATACCCTATTTCCAGTTTGGTCATATATATTCATAATTTGCAAAACAATAATTAGTGTAACTACGGAACCTATTACTCTGAGAGAATTAAATTTTCCTGAAGCGCTTCCGAATTCTTCTTCGCTTACATGATCTTTGAGAAGTGCATTTGCTGGCCCTTCTCCTAAATTTGCAAAGAATTGGATAATCATCCAGCAGAATAAGAGGGAAATAAAGTCTTTGGCGTAATAAATAGTTATAATTGTTAATGATGTACCAAAACCTCCAATTAAAATAAATGGCAATCTTTTCCCAATTTTGACTTTAGTTTTGTCACTTATTAATCCAGCAAGAGGTTGAGTTATTGCAGCTATAACAACTCCTGAAACTAACAATATCCCCAAGGCGCCATTTTTTTCAAGATTATATCCAAATAGTTTTACATACCCTAGAGGCATGACTTCAAGTATCTTGTATGGAGCTATTATTACTACAAGACAAATTATTATTCCAGATATACCAAATATAAAGGACCCTAAATTAAATACGTTACTTGTTCCTTCAGATATTAATTTTTTGGCTAGGCTAATCATAGATAGATTTTAACATTAATTATGTATGTAATAATCAAGTTTATATATTCAATTAACAAAAATTTATCAATAAATGTATACTTTATCTCAGATAAAATGTTTATAGATTTGCAAAGGTTTATATGTCAGGAAGATTTGGTGAAATAAAGGTATTTTCTGGTACCTCTCATCCTCAACTTACACAGGATATATGTACTAATTTAGGGATTGAGCCCTCTAAAGCAGAAATATTTAAATTTGAAAATGACAATACATTTGTAAGAATTTTGAATAATGTGCGTGAGCAAGATGTTTTTATTGTTCAGCCTACTGATAAGCCTTCAAATGATAATATAATGGAATTGTTAATTTGTATGGATGCTGCAAGAAGAGCATCTGCAGGTAGAGTTACTGCAGTAATTCCTTATTTTGGTTATGGTCGAACAGACAAAAAAGATCAGCCAAGAGTTCCTATTTCTGCAAGGTTAATTGCTGACCTAATAACTACATCAGGCGCAGACAGAATACTTACTATGGATCTTCATGCTCCTCAGATTCAAGGTTTTTTTAATATTCCTGTTGATGAACTAACAGCTACCCCAATCCTTATAGAGCATTTTAAGAAAATGAAAAAAGAATTCGTAGTAGTAGCAACCGATGTTGGAATTAGTAAAAAGGCTAGAGATTTTGCAGCTAGACTTTCGTCTCCTTTGGCTATTATCGAAAAAAGAAGGTCTGATAATAAAGGAAATGTTGAATTATTAAATGTTATTGGAGATGTTGATGGCAAGACAGCATTAACATTTGATGATGAAATAGATACTGGAGGCTCCCTGGCTCAAGCAATTGCAGCCCTTTCTATGGCTGGAGTTAATGAAGTGTATAGTTGTGCAACTCATGGTATTTTTTCTGGAAATGCAATAGAAAAATTAAGTTCTATTAAAATTTTAAAACAAGTAGTAGTTACGGATAGCGTAAGCAAAAAGTCAGGTAATGGCAAAATAAAGTATCTTTCTGTATCTTCTCTAATAGCTGAAGCAATTTCTCGAATACAGAGTGGTAGGTCAGTTGGAGAATTATTTAAGTAGACATAACTTGGAGAGGCTTAAATGGGTTTATTCTCAAAAATTTTAGGAGATCCTAACAAAAAAGTACTTGATAAACTCAATGGCATTGTTTCTGAGGTAAATGATTTAGAAGATTTTTTTGTATCTAAAACAGATTCAGAATTAAAAGAGTTCTCAGAAACTTTAAAAAATAAAGTTAAAGAAGGTTTAGATTTAGAAGATGCTATTGTAAATTCATTTGCTTTGATTAGAGAAACTTCAAAAAGAATAATTGGCTTAAGACATTTCGATGTACAAATTTTAGGCGGATTAGTTCTTCATCAGGGAAAAATTTCAGAAATGAAAACAGGAGAAGGAAAAACTCTTGTTGCCACATTACCAACTTATTTAAATGCAATTGGCGAAAATTCCGTGCATGTAATTACTGTTAATGATTATTTAGCAAAGCGAGATGCTGAATGGATGGGGCCTATATACAAATTTCTAGGGCTTAGCATAGGATGCCTCCAAAGCGGAACCTCATTTATTTATGAATTTGACGAAGAAAGTAATAAGGGTTCAATGACCGAAACTAGCAGAGAGGATGCGTATAAATGTGACATATTATATGGAACAAATAATGAATTCGGATTTGATTACTTAAGAGACAATATGGCTAGGGATCATGATAGTCAGGTTCAATCAAAACTTGCATATGCTATCGTAGATGAAGTTGACAATATATTAATAGATGAAGCAAGAACGCCACTAATTATCAGCGGGCCTGCTAAAGATAGATCAAATGAGTATAGGCAGTATTCATCTATAGCTAGATCATTAAGTATTGAAAATGATTTTACAATTGATGAAAAAACAAAGAATGTTGCATTAACTGAAACTGGAATTCAGAAAATTGAGAATAGTTTAAATATTGAAAATTTATATGATATTGAAAATTCTGAATTAACACATTTTATTGAAAACGCTTTAAAGGCCCAATTTATATTTAAGAAAGATCAAGAATATGTTGTAAAAAATCAACAAGTTATTTTAGTAGATGAGTTTACGGGAAGACTAATGCAGGGAAGAAGATTATCTGACGGTCTTCACCAGGCAATAGAAGCAAAAGAAAATGTAAAAATTCTTGCCGAATCAGTTACATACGCAACTATTACGCTTCAAAACTTCTTTAGAATGTATGAAAAATTATCTGGAATGACAGGGACAGCACTTACAGAGGCGGAGGAATTTTATAAAATTTATAATCTGGAAGTGGTTGAAGTTCCAACAAATTCTGAGCTAAAAAGAAACGACTCCTCTGACTTAATATTTAAGGATGAGAAATCAAAATTTTCATATATTGTGAGCCAAGTTTCAAAATTACAAAAACAGAAGTCACCGGTTTTAATTGGTACAACGAGTATTGAAAAATCCGAAATTATAAGCAGTATGCTTAGAAAAAATAGTGTCCCTCATAATGTATTAAATGCAAAATTTCATGAGAAAGAGGCTTCTATTATTGCTGAAGCAGGAAAACCTAGCGCAGTTACTGTTGCAACTAATATGGCGGGCAGAGGAACAGACATAGTTTTGGGCGGATCAACAAAAGATTCTGTTGAGTGGAAAGATGACAGTGAAAAGGTTTTATCAATGGGAGGATTGCATGTAATAGGCACCGAAAGACATGAAAGCAGAAGAATAGATAATCAGTTAAGAGGAAGGTCAGGAAGGCAAGGGGATCCTGGATTTACTCAATTTTATATTTCTCTTGAAGATGATCTGATGAAAAGGTTTGGAGGAGAAAGAATAAAGTCAATGATGGATATTGTTGGGATGGAGGATGATATTCCTATTGAAAATAAGATATTAACTAGAGCAGTAGAAAATGCACAATCCAAAGTTGAAGGGTATAACTTTGAAATCAGGAAAGCTTTAGTTGAATACGATGATGTGATGAATCGCCAAAGAGAAATTATTTATGATTTAAGAAACAGGGCATTAAAGAGAGAGCATTATTTTGATGAATGGAGCAAGGAAATTGCTCAAAATATTTTAGATTTTATATTTACTTTCAGGGGTAGTGATGATGGAGTAGAAAATAGAGTAAAATCCGATTTATCTAAAATATTCCAAATTAGTTCTAGAGAAATTGATGTAAACTTTTCTGAAAAAAATAATATAGAAAGTGAAGTTGAGAAATTAATAATTAGTTTATTAGAAGATTTTAATAATAATAATAATGAAGAAGAGATTTCATCTTGGATATCTAGTTTATTTTTAAGATCTATAGATATGCATTGGGTAGAACATTTAACAACAATGGATAATATGAGGCAAGGAATAGGGCTACAGGCAGCAGGTCAAAGGGATCCGTTAATTCAATATAAGAAAACAGGTTTTGATTTATTTGAAAATTTACTAATAAGAATAAAAAGAGACGTTAGCTTAAATTTGATTGCCTTTTCCAAATCAATAAGCTTTGGGTCACAAGCAAAATCGACAGTTAAAAAAAGTTTTATTCCAGATGCCAAACAAAATAAAAAAATTGGAAGAAATGATCCTTGTCCATGCGGAAGTGGATTGAAATATAAAAAATGTTATGGCACAAAAGATTGCCAATCATGAACCCTTATGTGATCGACATGATCAAAAATAATTATCTTGAAAAATCAGATTATCTAGAAATTATTCTTAATTTTTTTTCACAAATTAAACAAATTCCTGACAATAAAATACATAAAACTTTTATTTTAGGTGAAGCTTTTAACTGGAAATTATCATTAAGGCATTATTATTCAGAATTTGAAAATTTGTGCGAAATTGATGATTACTTGTTTATTCCCTACGAATTTAATCAAAAAGAAAGAGATCAAATTAAAAGAATAATGGGAACAAAACTATATTCTGCACATTTGAATTATTTTTATGGAATAGTTGTTGAAAATGCAATTAGAGAGATTTTGAGATTAGAAATAGAAAAAAAACGCGATTATCGTGATTATGGAAATTATTTTGAAATTAATGAAGAAGTTTTTAGCTTAATTTATAGAAAGAAAAACAAAGAGCTTTGGTCAGAATTTTGCTCTTATAAAAGATTAGGTTCAAAAAGCTATTATGTTCCTAGTAAAATATATTCTTTGGAATATGATAGCTTTACATATTGGTTGTCTAAAAAAAGAATTAAATTATGTACACCAGAATTAAATGCCAGTCTAATTTCGAGAGGCTTGAATTATTTAGAAAGAATTGGGATAAAAAATGAGTTATATTAAAGAGGATATTTTTCCAAAAAACTATAAACATTTAGATGTTGAAAAAAAGATAGTTCAGGAATGGGAAAAAGAAAATTTATACTCCAATTTTAATCCCAATACGAAAAAGAAAATTTTTTCAGTAGATACTCCTCCTCCAACAGCAAGTGGTTATTTGCATATAGGCCATGTTTTTTCTTATTCTCATCAAGATTTTATAGTTAGGTTTAAAAGGATGATGGGCGAAGAAATATTTTATCCAATGGGTTGGGATGATAATGGGCTTCCTACTGAAAGAAGAGTTCAGGATTATTTTAATGTTAAATGCGATCCAGAAGAGAAAAGCGTGGATAACATATTGGATAAAATCAATCAAAATAAAAAAAGCTCTTCAGCTCTAAAAGTTTCAAGGAATAATTTTATTGAATTATGTCATATTGTAACCACTGAAGATGAAAAAGTGTTTAAAGAATTATTTATGAAAATTGCATTATCTGTTGACTGGAATCATGAATATACAACTATTCAAGATTTACCTAGAGAGCTTGCTCAAAAAAGTTTTATTGATCTATATGAAAAAGGTTTTGTTTATAATACTGATAGTCCATCTTTATGGGACCCTGAATTCCAAACTGCAGTAGCCCAAGCAGAAATAGAAGACAGGGATATGCCTGGAGCCTTTCATGATATTAGATTTGATACTGACTCAGGAGAATCATTTATTATTTCTACAACAAGACCGGAACTGCTTGCAGCTTGTGTGGGAGTAGCAGCTCATCCTGAGGATAAAAGGTTTAAACATTTAATTGGTAAAAATGCAGTAACCCCACTATTTGGTATTAAAGTTCCTATATTTGGAAGTGAATTGGTAGATATGGAAAAAGGTACTGGAATATTAATGGTATGTACATTTGGAGATAATGTAGACGTTCAGTGGTGGCAAGAAAATAATTTAGATACAAGAATAATAGTTAATAAATATGGAAGATTAAATGAAGTTATTTTTGGAGATAAAGGATGGGAATCAAAAAACCCTGAAAAGGCTAACAGTAATTATTCAAGAATATTTGGAAAAAATTTGAAGCAGGCTAAAAAAGAAATAGTAGAAATGCTTTCTAATAAAGATAATTTCGAAGATGACCCAGCGCTTGTTGGAGAACCCAAAGAAATAACTCATAGTGTTAGATTTTATGAGAGAAGCAAAACCCCATTAGAAATATTAAGTACTAGACAGTGGTTTGTTAAGTTAATGGATAAAAAACAAATGTTAATAGATAAATCTAATGAAATTGATTGGCATCCGGATTTTATGAGAAAAAGGTTTGAGAATTGGACCGAAAATCTTCAACTTGATTGGTGTATTAGCAGGCAAAGATTTTTTGGAGTCCCTTTTCCTGTGTGGTATAAACTTGATAAATCTTCTAAACCTGATTATGACAACCCGATTGTAGCTGAAATATCTGATTTGCCTGTAGACCCAACAGAGGATACTCCTCCAGGCTATTCAGAGGGCGACAGAGGAAAGCCAAATGGATTTATAGGCGAAAAAGATGTATTTGATACATGGTTTACTAGCTCATTAACTCCTCAAATAGGAGGAAAATGGGATAAAGAAAGTAACTTTTTTAATAAGGTTTTTCCTTATGATATAAGACCTCAAAGTCATGAAATAATAAGAACTTGGGCCTTTTATACAGTGGTAAAATCAGCCCTTCATCATAATGAAATACCTTGGAAAAATGTAATTATCAGTGGGTGGGTCTTAGATCCTGACAGAAAGAAAATGAGTAAAAGTAAAGGGAATGTAGTAGTTCCTAATGATTTAATTGATACATATGGTGCTGACGCTGTTAGGTATTGGGCAGCCAATGCAAGATTGGGAAGCGATACGGCAAATGATGAACAAATATTTAAAGTAGGAAAAAAGTTAGTTGTTAAATTATTTAATGCTAGTAAATTTGTACTTAATGGAGCCCCTGAATCTTTTGATACCAAAAATATAACTGAGCCATTAGATTTATCCACAATTTATATTTTTAATGAATACTTAGACCAGATAACCAAAAATTTTGAAAAGTTTCAGTTTTCTGATGCGTTGAATAATTTGGAAGACTTCTTCTGGAATTATTTTACAGATAATTACATAGAGCTTGTTAAGAATAGGAGTAAATTTAATGATTATGGACAAAGAACTGTTTCTGGCCAAACTGCGTTAAGGTTAATATTAGAAAATTTACTTAAATTATTTGCTCCATTTATTCCAATGATTACGGAAGAGATATGGGGTTGGTTATATAGAAATAATAATAGTTATAAATCTATACATTTTGAGAAATGGCCAGAAAAAATTAAATTAGATTTTAAAGATATTAATTCTCAATTGTTAGATATAGCTAGAGAAGCTATAGGAGCTGTAAGAAAAGAGAAGACAAATATAGGTGTGAGTTTAGGTGCAGAAGTGGATAAAGTAACATTAATTGTTAATAAAGAAATTAAAAACTCTCTTAATTACGTAATCGACGACATTAAAGATGCATCAAGAGCTCAAAAAATTGTAATCAAGGCTGACTCAGTAGAAGCAATCAGAGCTTCAATAGATTAATTTTCTGTTAATTCTATGTCGCTTCCAAAAAAATCAATCCAAGGTTTGAATTGTTCTACGAATTCTTTTCCTTCTTCAATCGATGTGAGACCTTTTACTGCTCTTCCTGGATCATAACCTTGTGCTTTTGCCATTGCCTCTATCCCTCTTTTGGTAAGCCTAACTCCTCCTACCACGAATTCATCTCCGTTGTCATCCAAGACTACTAGGTCTAATCCCTTTACTTTTTCTTTCCAAAATAATTTCATTTTTACTTTATTATTTTTGATAATTCATCAAGTATTTTGCCTGCTATTACTCTTTTTGGCTCTATCTCTGTTGAAGATATATTACCATTTTTTGTAATCATCTTGACTTGATTATAGTCAGACTCGAAACCAATTTGACTATTTGAAACATCGTTAATTACGACCATATCTAAGTTTTTTGCTTTAAGTTTATTAATTCCATTATCTAAATGATTTTCAGTTTCAGCAGCAAAACCAATTTTTATACATTTATTTTTTTCTATACTTTTTAATATGTCAGGAGTTTGCTTTAAGCTTAATTCAAGGTTTTTTCTTGATTGTTTCTTAATTTTATTTTTAATCTTAATCTCAGGCGTAAAATCTGATACAGCTGCAGCCATAATTATACAGTCTGCATCTTTAATTCTAGTTTTTATTTCATTAGCCATTTCATCCGCAGTTTGAACAGATATTTTATTAATTTTTGATGGAGTAATTAAGCTAGAAGAAGATACTAGAGTTACATCAGCACCTCTCATTAAACCTTCTTCAGCAATTAAATGCCCCATCTTTCCAGAGGATCTATTCCCTATATATCTTACTGAATCTATAGGTTCTTTGGTTCCTCCGGCAGAAACAAGAATTTTAATATTTTTTAATTTATTTTCAATTCCTAAAATCCTATTTATTTCATTTGAAATACTGTCTAAATCATGCAATCTTCCTTTACCGAAAGCTCCAGAGGCTAAATATCCTTCCTCAGGCTCCATGACTATAACTCCATTTTTTTTCAAAGTATCTACATTTGTTTTTACCGCAAAATGATCATACATATTTCCATCCATTGCTGGCGCGATTAAAACAGGTTTATTGGTTGCAATAACACTTGTTGAGATTATGTCATCACATATACCTCCAGCAATTTTAGAAATAATATTAGCAGTGGCCGGGGCTATTACAATAATATCTGCAGTTTTTGATATATCTAAATGATCAATATTTGAGTCTGAATTATTATCCCATAAAGAATCTAAAACTTTGTTGTGAGTTATGCCTTCAAAAGTTGACTTTCCAATAAATTTTTTGGCTGATTCCGTTAAAAGTACATGAACTGAAGCACCTTTTTGAGTCCACTCACTTGCTAAACTTGCAGATTTATAAGCAGAAATACTCCCAGTTACACACAGAGCAATTTTTTTATTTTTAAAATTTAATTTTTTATCTTTCATAATTAATTTTAAATATTAATCTTAAACCTTTTAAAGTAAGGTTGGGCTCTATATTATCAAAAATTGAAGTATGATTGTCTATTAAATTTGCAAATCCTCCAGTTCCAACAACGAATACATCTTCCTTTTGAACTTCCAATTCATCAATAATTCTCTTTATAATTCCTTCTGTCAAAGATATGTATCCCCAAAATAAAGATGATTTTAATGACTCATCTGTAGAATTGCCTATTATTTTGTTAGTAGAACTTAAGTTTTTGAGATCAATGTTTTTCAATAATGAAGCATTATCTGATAAAGCTTTTGAAGCAACTTCAAGTCCAGGAAAAATTGAACCCCCAATAAAATCACCTTTTTTTGAAATTACTTCAAATACTGTTGCTGTCCCAAAATCAACAACTATTTTAAATTTATTATTTGGGTATAAATAATTTACAGCTATACAGTCAGCAATTCTATCTGCACCCAAATCAGATAAAGGTTCATAATCAAAATTTATTTCTGGAACTAAATTGGGATCAACAATTATTGGTTCAATATCTAATTCATTTTTCATCTGAATAATAATTTCATCATTTAAATCAGGTACTACTGATGAGATGATACAACCAATTATTTTGATATCTTTATTAAGTTCAGATATATATTCATTAATAGATTTACTTATATTATTTATATTTTTTAAATCACTATCAAATGAAATTATTTTAATATTATCTTTTAAATAATCTTCAAATAATCCAACTTTTATTTTGCTATTACCTATGTCTATTGCAATTAGCATTACCTACTCCAATATTTTAAATACTTGGGGTATGAAAGATATCACATTAGAAGCAGTCATTGAAGTTGATCCATATTTTTCTTTTGCTAGTAAACCAGATTGACTATGGACATACGTTCCTATGATTGCCGCATCTTCAATATTTATAGAATAATTTGATGCCAAACTTCCAATCATTCCTGTTAAAACATCTCCCATTCCTGGTTTTGACATACCTCCATTAGCTAAAGTATTTATTTTTTGAGTGCCATCAGGCGTAGTGATAATTGTATTTGCGCCTTTTAAGAGGATAGTTAGGTTTGTATTTTTAGAAATTGTCTTAATAGATTCTAGTGAAATATCTTCTTTTTTCACATTAAATAGTTTTTCATATTCTCCCATGTGTGGTGTGATTAGGGTGGGTACCTTGAATTTTTCCCACCACTTTTCGATTTTTGAAAGAATATTCAGTGCATCTGCATCAAGAGTTATTTTGTGCATATTTTTAGTGGTTGAAAGATAATCCATTAAGCCTTGAATTATTTTAACTGACTCTTTGTTAACTCCTAACCCCACACCAATAGATATAGATGTAAATTTAGATATAGAATTACCTTGATTGTTTAATAAATCAAATTTGAAATTTGTTACTTCAGGTGTCTCTTTTATGATCTCTTTTAATAAAGTTGTTGTCGTTGATATAGATGTATGCCCAGTTCCAGAAATATTTGAAGATTTTGAGGTTAAAATTGGGGCGCCAGGATACTGATCGGAACCCCCAATTATTAAATGTGATCCAAATTTACCTTTGTATAAATTATTGTTTCTTTTTGGGAATATTTTTTTAACTAAACTAAAATCTATTGCTTGGGTGCAATCAATACCTTGCCCTGTAATATCTTGTTCCTTAATTCCTAGGTCTATATGAGAAGTAGAAGTAAATAGAGAAGGGTCTTTTAGTGTTCCTGTAGTTTGGTATCCTAGAAATATAACGTGAGAAGAATTTAGGGTATTTTTATCACGAAGACCTGTATTTGGGTCAAATCCAGATGGCAAGTCTAAAGATATAATCTTTGCATCTAGTCTTTGGCTAAGATTGTTTATAAATGCAAGGTTTTTTGAGATATCAGGTCTCATTGGTAACTTCGCAGATATGCCAAGTATACAATCAAGAATTATTGTATTATCAGTTTTACTTTTTACTTTATATTTATTTATTTCGTTTAAATCTATTCCTAATTTTTTTGCTAAATTTAAGTTATTAGACTTAGATTTTGAATTTATAGAGTGAAAATATTCTATTTCATTTATTGAACTTTCATTTTCTAATTTATTTCCTATTAGTAACCCATCTTCTCCATTAAGTCCGGCACCAACAACAATTATTAATTTAGAGGGATTTAGATTTGTTAGTATATTAGCGACTCCTTTAACTGCCATTTTTTGTAATTTTTTTTCATTTGACTGCAAATTTATTTCATTTTCTACCTTCTTAATTTCAGTAGGGTTTAGTATTGGGATCATGATGTCATATGAACTATAGCAGTAGCTAAATTTTTTGAATGACTTATACTTAATTCAATAGATTTTATATTAAGTTTCTCAGCTCTTTTTTTAGCTCTTCCATGGAGAATTAAGTATGGCTTCCCGCTTTTATGTCTTTGAACTTCTATCTCTCTCCAGCCAACACCACGTATTCCTGTTCCAAGAGCCTTCATTCCTGCCTCTTTAGATGCAAATCTTGCAGCAAGTTGTGCTGGCCTTCCCCTGCAATAATTTTTTTCGTACTCAGTGAAAATCTTTTCCAAGAATCTAACAGGATACTTGCCAAGAACAGATGCAATTCTATCGATCTCAATAATGTCTATTCCTATATGCATATTTTTGTTTTCGCTCATGGTAAATTGTAAACTTAAGTTTTAAAAACTATATTTTATCTGATGTTAATTGATGGAAAAGAAATTTCAAAAAAAATACTCAAAGAAATTTCTAGTGATTTGCATCAAATTTCAAAAAATCTTGGTCGTAAGCCAGCATTATCAATTATTTTAATAGGTAATAATCCTGCCTCGGAAACTTATGTTAAGGCTAAAATTAAAGCATGTAGCGAGGTAGGTATTGAAGGAAATCTAATAAGATTCGATATAAATGTAGATTCCAAAACCTTGATAGATCAAATTGAGAAGTTAAATAAAAAGATCGATATAGATGGTATTTTATTGCAGTTACCAGTTCCAAAAAATTTGAATGAAAGGGAATTAATAGAACATATTAATCCACTTAAAGATGTTGATGGGCTTACTGCTGAAAATATTGGATTACTTAATTCAGGGACACCTAGATTCATTCCTGCAACTCCATACGGAATAATGGAAATATTTAATAGAATAGGTGTTTCTTTATCTGGAAAGAAAGTAGTAATAATTGGCAGGAGCAATATTGTTGGAAGGCCTTTATTTTCTCTAATGAGTGGTAGAGGAGAAAATTCTAATTCCACTGTCACATTATGCCATAGCTATACAAAGAATTTGTCTGAATTCACTTTAAATGCTGATATAATTATTGCAGCTACAGGCTCTGCAAATATTTTAGATGGGTCAATGATAAAAGAGGGTGCAATTATAATCGATGTTGGGATTAATAGATTGGATGATAAAAGTAGAAAATCGGGGTATAGATTAATTGGAGATGTAGATTTTGAAACCGCAAATAAGAAAGCTTCTTACATAACCCCTGTGCCAGGAGGAGTAGGACCAATGACAATAACAATGCTTATGAAAAATGTTTGCAATGCTGCTAAGAGAGATAAATGAAATTAATTTCTTTAACAAACCAATGTGTTGTAATATTAAATGACACTCTATTCAAGTAAATAAATGGAAAAAAAAGAGTACTTAGATTTATATAAAAAGATGTATCTTATTAGACGCTTTGAAGAGTCTTGTGGTGAGAATTATTCTAAAGGTTTCATAAGGGGATTCCTTCATCTATATATCGGAGAAGAAGCAATTGCTGCAGGGTCAATAGCACCTCTAAGAGAAGATGATTATATAGTTACTCACTATAGAGATCATGGTCATGCTATAGCTAGAGGATTAGAAACAGGACCCTTAATGGCTGAGCTTTTTGGAAAAAAAACTGGTGTGAGTGGAGGCAAAGGTGGTTCAATGCATTTATTTGATGCTAGTAAAAATTTTATGGGTGGACATGCTATTGTGGGTGCACAGATACCTTTAGCCGCAGGATTTGCTTTAGCTTCTCAATACCAGAAAAAAGATAGCGTTACTGTTGTTTATTTTGGTGATGGAGCAACTAATCAAGGAACCTTCCACGAAACTATGAATTTAGCAAGCGTATGGAAACTTCCAATATTATTTTTTCTTGAAAATAATTTTTATGGAATGGGAACAAGTGTTGATAAGATCAGAAATAATGGAAAATCTTTTGGTAATTTATCTGAGAATTATGGCATGCCAGGCACTGTTGTAGATGGCATGGATGTCTTGGCGGTTAAAGAGACAACCGAAGAGGCAATTAAAAAGATTAGATCTGGTTCGGGGCCAGCATTTATAGAGGCTACTACTTTTAGGTACCAAGGGCATTCAATGGCTGATCCAGCTAAGTATAGAACGGATAAAGAACTAGATGAGTGGAAAGAGAAGGACCCTTTGATTAATTTTCGAAAGCATTTATTAGGTCAAGCGATAGTTACTGAATCAGATATAGATAAAGTATCTAAATCCGCAGACAATGAGCTTAATGAGGCAGTTAAATTTGCTACAGAAAGTCCAGAGCCTGATTTAGATGATATAAAAAATGATATTTATGCATAATGAGTGAAATTACAATAAGACAGTCAATTCAGAAAGGCTTAGCTGAGGCACTTGACGCTGATCCTAATGTATTCATAATGGGTGAAGATATTGGTGATTATGGAGGTGCATATGCAATTACCTCTGGATTTCTTGAAAAATACGGCCCTGAAAGAATAAAAGATACTCCTATATCAGAGGCAGCTTTTATTGGTGCTGGAATTGGAAGTGCTGCTGCAGGTTTAAAACCAATTATTGAATTAATGTCTATAAGTTTTTCTTTAGTTGCTTTTGACCAGATAGTTAATATGGCTGCTAATATTAGGTATATGTCTGGGGGGCAAATTAATGTCCCAATGGTTATTAGGGCTCCTACAGGAGCAGGGATGCAGCTAGGAGCGACCCACTCTCAAAGTTTTGAGACTTGGCTTTGCGAAGTTCCAGGACTTAAGGTTGTTGCACCTTCAAATCCATCTGATGCACTAGGACTAATACGATCTTCTATAAATGATCCAAATCCGGTTATTTATGCAGAATCAGCTGGTTTATACGGACTTAAGGGAGATGTTAGTGATAAATATTATGAAGTACAAATTGGTAAGGCAAACATTAAGATTAATGGAGATGATATAACGTTAGTTTCTTATGGACATGGAATGCCAATGCTAGAACAAGTAGCAGAAGAATTAGATTCTAGGGGAGTTTCTTGTGAAGTTATAGATTTAAGAAGCTTAAGCCCAATGGATTATGAAACTGTAAATAAATCTGTTCAAAAAACCGGGAGAGCTCTTTTACTTGATACATCAAGAAAAACAGGCGGAGTAATGGCCGAATTGGCAGCTTCTGTGCAAGAATCAAGTGGAGATTATTTAGATGGCCCTTTACTTAGAGTTGGAAGTGAAGATGTTCCTTGGCCTTATAATAGAAAATTAGAGCAACACGCGATGGCGAGTGTGCCTAAAATCTTGAAGCAAATTGAGATAGGATATAGTTTATAACTTAGGAGGATTAATATGATTACTGAAGTAACAATGCCAAGTATGGGTGCTGACATGACAGAAGGCACAATAGTTAAGTGGTTAAAAAAAGAAGGGGATGAAGTAAAAAGAGGCGATAAGCTTGCTGAAATTGAAACTGACAAAACAGTAGTGGAAATGGAGTCTTATGGTGAAGGGGTATTAAAAAAAATTGTTATAGGCGAAGGTCAAGTTGTTCCAGTAGGTGATTTAATAGCGTATGTAGGAGAAGAAGGGGATGAAATACCTGATCATTCTTCATCATCTGAAGAAACTCCTTCAGCAACTATTGATACCTCTAATGAAAGCACACCTCCATCAATCCCTCAGAACCAAACTTCTGGAGCAAGAGTTAAGGCATCTCCAATAGCAAAAAAATTAGCTAATGAACTTGGAGTAGATATTTCAACTATTTCAGGAACGGGTCCAGGAGGAAGAATAACTAGAGAAGATGTAGAGGCTGCTTCTGGAGGTGATCAAAGTGCTCAGCCATCCCAGTCGTTAGGTGATACAAAAACAATCCCTCTTACTTCTATGAGAAAAGCTATAGCTGGAGTTGTTTCTAAAAGTAAATCAGAAATACCTCATTTTTATATTAGTAATACTGCTGATATGTCAGATGTAATTAAGTCTAGATCTGAATTTAATGAATCTAAAGGATTAAAAATTTCAGTTAACGATATTGTTCTTTATGCAGTAACTCAGTCATTGAAGAAATTTCCAAAATTTAATTCATCTTTCAGTGATGGAAGTCTTATTGAGAATCAGAGCATAAATATTGGAATGGCTATTGCTCTTCCGGAAGGCTTAATAGTTCCTGCAGTATTAGGATGTGAGAATAAAAGTTTAGAAGATCTTTCCAGTTCAGCTAAAGATCTTGCAGTAAGAGCTAAAGGAGAAGGCGCCCCTTTAACTCAAGAAGAAAATAGTGGCGGAACGTTTAGTGTAAGTAATTTGGGCATGTTTGATATAGATCAATTTACTGCAATTATAGTTCCTCCTCAATCTGCTATTTTGTCAGTTGGCAAAGCAAGAGAAGAAGCCGTAGTTGAAAATGGCGAAATCAAAACTGCTCAACTAATGAAAATGACTTTATCTGTTGATCACAGAGTAAATGACGGCGCAGAAGCCGCTATGTTTCTAGCGGAATTGAAGTCAATTTTAGAATCGCCAACTAAAATTTTTGGATAGAGTAGGGCATATCAAATTTGTACTATCAAGAAAAGTTTACTAAAGAAGAAAAATCGATACTTTTAAATCATTTTACCAATATAGATAAGCCTGTTTTTTGCTTAATTAATATGCCTGAAGTTGTAAAAGGTGCTCTTTATGCTAGATATAGCAGATCTCCAAAATCTTTAAGAAGACTTTTTTTAGATGAATTTTGGAATGAAGATGATAAATTTGAATCAATTGAAATCGATAGCTCTAAGGCAGAAAAATTATATGAAAGAGTCTTTAATCAATATGGCGATGATTCTGTTGCTCAATTAGGGGCAGCTCATTTAGCTTGTGAGCAAGCATCAAATCTTTTAACTAAAGTACTTGAATGGGGCAGGCTAGCATCATATTTAGAGCAGAGCACAAGATATATTTATTATGATCAAAAAATGGGAGATTCATTTAGATATATGACTCCTACTGAACTTAAAGGCTCTTCTTTAGAAAAAGAATACATAAAAAATATGGATAATACTTTTGAAACTTATTCTGAATTAGTTAGAACTTTAGTTGAAATCTATAAAAAAGAATTTCCAAAAGAAGACCATGTAAGCATGCAAGCATATAACGGAACCATAAGAGCAAAGGCCTGTGATGTAGCAAGATATTTTTTACCTACTTCGACATTATCGAATGTTGGTATTTTTGCAAGTGGACAAGCTTATGAGCAATTGTTGATGCGCATGAGAGTTCATCCTTCTAGGGAAGTTAGAGATTATGGAGAGATGATTTTAGAAGAACTAAGAAAAGTTATACCTTCTTTTCTTAAGAGAGTTGACGTTGAGAATAGAGGGATAGAGTGGTCAAATTATTTAAGGGACAATCAAATTCAAACTGAAAATTATGTTAATGAAAATATCAATAAGTCTCTTTCTAATTCATTAGACGTAGATCTTTTAGAATGGGAAGCGGATGCTGAAAAAAAAATAGCATCATATTGCCTTTATTCTTCTTCTCAAAAATCATTGTCTGATCTAAAAGATGTTGTTTCTAATTTAAATAACAAAGAAGTTAGTGAAATATTGCATAGATATACCGGCCATAGAAAAAATAGAAGACACAAACCTGGAAGGGCTTTCGAAAATTCATATTATACCTTTGATGTTTTATCTGATTATGGGGCATTTAGGGATCTTCAAAGACACAGATTGATGACTATAGAATGGCAAAAGATGTCGCCTGATAATGGATTCGACATGCCTGTAGAAGTTGAAAAATCTGGACTAATAAATAAGTGTATAAAGCTTATAGATGATTCAGTAGAACTGCACAATAAAATAAATGTCCTGTTCCCTGACTTAAGAGAATATGCTTTGCTTTTTGGACATAAAATAAGATACACAATGACTTTGAATGTACGACAAGCATTTCATTTAATAGAACTTAGAACAGCAAAGCAAGGCCACATATCCTACAGAGATATTTGCCAAAAAATGCATAATCTAATTAAGGAGAAGGCAGGACATAAGATTTTTTATGAATTAATGTCTTACGTAGATCATGAAAATTATGAACTGCAAAGACTTGATAGTGAGATAAAACAATCAAGTAAAGAGAAAATCTAATTATCTTTTTGAAGTCATAAAGTATCCTATTGGTATAGCTATCAAGCTAACAATAAGCCCAATCAAGAAAAATTCTTGAAATACTTGTAATCCAGAACTCAAAGTAGCATCAGTCATTTTCTGCTGTGCTAAAGGATCAAGAGAAAATCCTTCGAGGTCACTCGTTAATCCAGAGAACCTTGTAGTCCCCCATGCAGTCAAAGATGAAAGCCCTATAGTCATACCTAGCATCCTAGATACAGTTAATATTGATGATGCTGAGCCTCTTTCTGTATCTTTTATTTGTTTCATTGCACAGAAAGTTATTGGTGAAATACAAACTCCAAATCCAAGCCCTATTACTGATAAATGTATTGTCATAAATGGATCAGAAATATTTAAATCCCATCCATACATAAAGAAGAACCCAAGTGATATTAGCATGAATCCAAATAGTAATGGAATCTTAGCGCCAAGTTTTTCAGTAAGAATGCCCCCCATAAATGCTCCTATAGATAAAGCTATTGTTAATCTCAGTAGCCTTAATCCGCCTTCTAAGGGAGTTGCACCCATAATTGTTTCAGCCATTACCGGGACAGTAATTATTGCGATAATTAAAGTAATACCAATAAAGAAATGAGTTAAATTAGATATTAAGAATAATGTATTTTTAAGTATTTTTTTCGGCACAATAAATTCATGTGATGTTCTGTAAATAAAGATTCCGGCAATTAATGCAATTACTGAGATTAAAGAAAATAAAAGCAATAACTGATTTGATTTTGTGATTTGAGCACATGCGAGGGTAATTGATGCAATAAATAAGAAAAATATAAAAGATCCTGCATAATCGATTTTAATATCTTGGAATTTATTTTTTGGTATAAAAATTAAAACAGAAATTATTATAAGTATAGTTGGAGGCAAATTGATCCAAAATGCCCATTCCCAAGAAAGTATCTGAGTCATCAGCCCACCTAGGAGTGGACCAAAGACGCCTCCTGCCTCAGCACTTGCCCCAATAAGACCATAAGCAATAGGAAGTTTATTTCTTGGCACAAGGAAGCCAGCTGCAGCAATTGAAATTGGGACTAATGCCCCTCCTCCAATTGATTGAAAAAATCTTGTAGCTAGTATCCAGTTTACATTAGGTTCTCTATGGAATAATTTTGAAATTTCCGGGCTTAAAGCTGTCAAAATTGATCCTATAGAAAATATAACCAAAGAAATTAAGAATAAATTTCTAAATCCAAATTTATCAGATAGTCTTCCCGTTAAAGGCATTACTGCAGTGTAGCCAATTAAATATATAGTAATTAACCAAGAAGCCGTATCTAGGCTTGTTATAGGTATTTCAAAATCAATCATTATTTGAGGAAGAATAGTTACTACTTTAGTTTGATCATCTGCTCCGAGAAAAACGCCTGCACAGAAAGGCAAAAGTAATAGGTAGGGCTTGAATGATTTTAATATCCTATTTATCACAATGGAGGCTCTACTTTGAATTCAGCATCTACGTCCCATATTTCAATAATTCTTATAACATTATCTTCATCAAGAGGATTTACTTTTCCAACAATTTTTGCTGAAACCACATTCATATTATTTAGATCAATTGTTAGTGTCACATCTGCTATTTTACCAGGATCTGATTCACCAACTAATGGTTCGAAAACCTTTGCATCAACTTTTCCAAAGACTTCAATATTGTTTCCTGATATTTCTAATTTTTGAGGAGAATTCATATTAGAAAGTATATTTAATATTACTTCTCCAACATCAAAAGTACCGAAAGGACTCTGACCTTCAGGTATTTCGCTCCATTTCTGATTAATTGGGTTAGTCCAATAGCTTCTTCCGTCAATAAGAATTACATCTAATTTAATTAATTGCCCGAAAGTAATAGCATTTGTTTCAAGTTTTACTCTTCTAGGCAGAATCACCTCTCCTCTAACTGATTTTAGTTGATACAAGCCATTTGAAAGACTAGTTATGCCTTTTTCATGTTCAAGTCCAAATCTAAATGAGCTCCAAGTATCTAATTTTGATGAAGCACTATTTAGAATTTCCTGAGCATCCATATCAGTATTAGAGTCGGAGGAACAAGATAAGACCATAATAAAAACAAAAATTAATAAAGCGGATAATTTTATTTTTCTTATTTTTCTATTTTTCATATTTATGGATCTGAGCAATCTCTAATGTAACCGCAGTTCTGACATTTAATTTTACAATGAACATCAAGTATTTTTGCCCCGCAGATAATACAGTAATGTTTTTCTTCTTCTTTTTTCTTTAATTTCTGCATTAATGTAAGTTTATTTTTCTCCCTTGATAATACAAATTAATTAAAATAATATTAATGAAGTATTTGGGGAGCAATTTGCTGAGAGGGTTTCGAAAAAAGCCGACCCGTAATACCTGATTTCTGGATAATGCCAGCGAAGGGAATACGTTTGAATACAACACTAG
>PBNX01000005.1 GCA_002723375.1 Dehalococcoidia bacterium | reverse complement strand
TATAAAGAAAACAGAAAGTTTGAAAAAAGGTTTGCTATTTTGTTCACAGGTATTTCAAAAAGATATTATATTGTACTACCTCTTTCTTTGATAATTACAATAATTGCTGGATATGGCGCGATAAATCTAAAGTCAGAATTTGATGTAAAAGATTTCTTTGATAATGAATCGGATTTCGTGGTCTCTCTTGATCAATTTGAAGAGTATGACCCAGGTGTAAGAGGAGAGCCCGCACAATTTATATTTGAAGGAGAAATTACAGATCCAGAGTTCATAATGATTTTCAATAAATTTACTAAAGATCTTTCTAAAATAAACTTTATTGGTCTTAATGAGAACGGAGAAATAAATCAAAGCGACGTTCTAAATATATCAAAAATCACTTCTCTAGTTCTAAAAAATGAGCCACTAAAAGAAGAAATATTTAGAAAATCCGGAGTAAAAATTACTGATTTAAATAACGATAATATTCCTGATGAATCTGATCAGATAAAAGAAATAATTAAATATGGATTCGATAATGGAATCGAATCTAAAGGTCAGTATTCTTTTGATCCGCTTTGGTTCCAAAGATATTTTTGGTATGACAAAGATAAAAATGAAGATTTTACTTCAATTTTAATGATTTTTTTAAGTGGTACCAGGACAGAAGATGATGTGTCTAAAGTGCGAAATGATTTGAATAAATTACTTAAAGAAACTGATTTTCCAAAAAATATATCAGTTGGGCTTACTGGTTCTCCATTTAGTAGAAGTGACCAATTAAATGCAACCACAGATTCAATGAGAAGATCTATACCATTTGCATTCATAGGTTCATTTTTAATAATACTAGTAGCTCTAAGATCGTTTAGATATGCGATAGCAACAATAATTCCAATTGCATTAGTTGTAATTTGGCTTTATGGAATAATGTACTTGTTTGATTTTAGTTTAAATTATGTAACCGCAACTATTGGAGCTATTTCCTTAGGAGTTGGAGTTGATTTTGCAATTCATATGACCATGAGATTTAGAGAAGAATTAAAATCTGCAACTGATAAGTTAAATGCTTTATACAACTCAATAAATGGAACTGGATTAGCCTTATTGGGGTCAGCAATATCAAGTACTTTAGGATTCTTAATTATGGGATTTGCCCCAATGCCTTTATTTTCTACTTTCGGAATATTAACAGCAGTAATGATATGTCTTGCCTTAATAGCTTCGCTGGTTACTTTGCCCTCTCTACTATACTTAATATCAAAAAAATAAAAGTTACAAATTATTATTACCACGCTACACTTTAATTTATGCCAATTATTCAAGTAAAAAAATTAAAGAAAAAGTACGGTGAATTCGAAGCTGTAAGAGGTATAGATTTTGAAGTAGATGAAGGGGAAGTTTTTGGCTTATTAGGACCTAACGGAGCTGGAAAAACAACCACAGTAGAAATTCTAGAAGGTCTAATAAAATCTACCAGCGGAGAAGCTTTTATTGATGACCTAGATGTAAGTAAAGATACTAAATCTGTAAAGAAAATAATTGGTGTTCAACTTCAATCTGTGAATTTCTTTGAAAAACTATCCTTATTTGAAATTGTAGAATTATTTTCAACACTTTATTCATACACAGTTGATCCTGGCAAAATACTTGAAAGAGTTGGTTTATCAAATAAAAAAGATTCATATTTTAAAACTTTATCTGGAGGGCAAAAACAAAGATTGTCTATAGCTGTGGCTCTAGTAAATAATCCCAAGGTATTATTTTTTGATGAACCAACTACTGGGCTAGATCCTCAAGCTAGGAGAAATTTGTGGGAATTAATTAAGTCTTTTCAAGAAGAGGGAAAGACAGTCGTTTTAACTACTCATTATATGGAAGAGGCTGAGGAATTATGTGACCGAGTTGCAATTATAGATGAGGGTAAAATAATCAAAATAAATTCTCCGTCAAACTTAATTGATGAACTAACAAAATCAGGATTCAAATCATCGAAAAAGATGAGAGAGGCTACCCTTGAAGATGTTTTTATTGATTTAACAGGAAAAAGTTTAAGGGAAGATTAATGAAGATTTATTTAAGTTTTACCATTGCTGCAAGCAAAATGTTTTTTAGAAGAAAAAGCTCTATATTCTGGTCGCTGTTTTTTCCTGTGGTTACTATGCTAGTATTTGGGAACGCAAATATTTTAGGTTACAGTGCTCCAAATGTAGGGTTAATTGATTACGCAAATACAGATAATTCCAGATTAATAACTGAAAGCCTAAAACAATCAAAAAGTACAGAAATTCAACTTATTCTTTCTGAAAATGAAGCTATAGAATTATTAACAAAAGGTAGTATTGCATCATACATAACCATAAATTCATCTTATAATAATTCCGAAAGTGAAATAATTATTACTACAAGAAAAGATGATTTTGCTGAAAAAGAGGTTGTAAGCAACTTAATTAATTCTGTAATGCTTGAAAATAAAAATTCATTGGAAGAATTATCAAATATTAAATCTAATATTGCTGATATTAATTATCAGGGCTACAAGGGTTTTATAATTCCAGGAATTGCAGCGATGGCAATAATGCAAAATGGTATATTTTCTGTTGTGTTTACACTTCTAAGCTATAAAAACCAAGGGGTCCTAAGAAGGCTACAGGCAACCCCTATATCACCGTCTCATTTCATAGTTGGACACTTAATTTCAAGAGTAACCATAATAATTTTACAAACTTTTCTTCTTTTAATTATGGGGGTCTTTATATTAGGAGTCTCAATAGGCCAAGGTAGCATAATGGCTTGGATAAACATATTGTTATTATCCCTTTTAGGCGGAGTGCTATTCTTATCAATTGGATTGGCCATTTCAAGCTTAGCTCCTAGCGAAGATAGTGCGCCAGCTTTGGCAAACCTGGTTACTTTTCCAATGCTTTTCTTATCAGGAGTGTTTTTTCCAATAGACTTCTTACCTAAATTTGTTGGGTACGTAAGTAATGTTTTACCATTAACACATTTAGCTCAAGGCATTAGATTATCTGCACTTTATGGAAATAGTACTCTAACTACCCTTCCTCAAATTGGGATAACTATATTATGGCTTGCGATAGCATTTTCAATATGTGCATTTACCTTTAAATGGGAATAATATGGATTTATTATTAAACAATGGTATCCAATGGAAAAAGAATATAAATTCTCAATAAGTGAAGTTTCTTCAAAAACTGGCATTTCTACTTCGGCAATTAATTATTACATTAGAAGCAATTTAATTACACCTCCAAAAAAAACTGCTAAAACACGAGCATTTTTTTCTCAAATTACAATAGATGAGCTTTTTGAAGTTAAAGAACTAAAATCCAAAGGCTTGCCTATGAAAATGATCAAGCAATCCTTGGATAAAAATAAAAAAACCCCAAAATATACATCTTTTACAGGTAGTATAAAAAAATTATCCGAAGAACTTTCAATGAATCAAAATTGGATAAAACAAATAATTAAAACTGGATTGATTACAGCAAAAAGTACGAAAAAAAATATCTATTTTATAGATTCTTTAGATATTCAACTTCTAAGCAATCTAAAAAAAATGAATTTATCTGGAATACCTGAAGAGTATCTAATTAGACACAGCGAATATAAAGATTTATCTAAAGCTGAATCTGCATTTTTATTAGAACATATAAATTTTTCTAATTTAGATAAAGATTCAATTAAATCTATTCACTCAGGATTTGAGAAAGTAAGAAACATCTTAAGGATTAAAGAATTAAATAAATTATTAAGTTAATTTTTTTTCTTTTTTTCTTTTTTTCTTTTGTCTTTTATAACTCTAACTGCTTCTCTAATACCAGACTCAATTGCGCCTTTGCTCACAGCAATTTTAATATCTTGATCGCAGTTTAATTCACTATCAATATAAGCATGGCAAATAGCTCTGTTAGCAAATGCATCAGAATTATCCCCATCAAGATTTATAGATTTTGTAAACGAATCTATAGCATCATTCATTTTTCCAAGAGTCATATAAGATACTCCTAAATTATAATAAATTTCCGGATTATCAGGTTTAATTTTTGCTGCCCACTCAAAATAATCTACAGAAGTTTCAACTAGGCCTGCTTTAGCACTTTCTAGCCCAGTCTCAAAATAACTTTTCCATAATTCCTGACTCATAACATTAATCGTAATAAAATATCTATATGGATAATAATTATATAGAAAAACTTGAATTTGATTATATTAGAGAAAACCTTAGCACATTATGCACTTTCTACCTATCAAAAAAACTCTGCAAAAATATAAAACCCGAATTTAATATCGAAAAAATTAATAATATGCATCTTAAAACTCAAGAGGCTAGAGAATTTCTAGAAAAAGAAAATCAAGTCTTATTTTCAAATATAAATAATATTGTTCCATTAGAAATAGAAATTAAAGAAGGTCATATACTACAAGCCCTAGAAATAATTGAAATAAATGAATTTCTAAAACAGTGCGATAATTTAAAAACCTCATTATCTTTAAGTAAAGAAAAATTTAAAAATCTTAATAACTTGGCAAATAAAATATCAAATACGAATGATTTGATTATTTCTATTGAAAATTCTATAGATGAGAAGGGTAAGATAAAAAATACAGCCTCAAAAGATTTAAAAATACTTAGAAAAAAAACATCTGAAAAATATAAATTACTAAATAAATTTCTAACAAAAATAATTTCAGATAGATCCAAAGAAAATTATTTTCAGTCAAGCTCTATAAGAACAATATCTGGAAGATTAGCTCTAGAAATAAAATCTGAATATAAATCAAAAATAAAGGGGATAATTCATGGTTCCTCATCTACTAATCAAACAGTTTATATTGAACCAATTGGATCTATTGATCTTTGTAACAATTGGATAGAAACACATAACGAAGTTAAAAAAGAAGAAGAGAAAATATTAGCTTTACTTACAAAAAAAATAATTGAAAAACAAGAAAATATAAAAGTAAATGGAAAGTTAATTACTGAAATAGATCTTGTTTTTGCTAAAGCAAAACTTTCCAAACAAATGAATGGATCTAAATTAAATAATATTTATTCTGGTGAGTTAAATTTAGTTGATTGCAGACATCCAATTCTAAAGTCTGATGCAAAACCTATAAGTATTAAGATGGAGAAGGGTATTTCAACGATTGTTATTAGCGGGCCTAATACTGGAGGAAAGACAGTGGCTCTAAAGACTATTGGGTTAATATCACTTATTTATCAATCAGGCATTCAGCCGCCATGCTCCCCAGATTCTCAAATTCCTATTTTTAAAGATTTTTTTGTTCATATTGGCGACGATCAAAATTTAAAAAAATCTGAATCATCTTTTTCATCTCACATTTCATCACTAATAAATACTATAAATAATGCTTCGGGAGAATCATTAATTATAGTTGATGAAATTGTCTCTTCAACAGACCCTGATGAAGGAAATGCTCTGGCTTGTGCAATATTAAATTACTTAAATACTATTTCCTCAAAATCATTTATTTCTACACACATAAAAGGAATCATTGAATATGCAAAACAAGAGAATTGGGGTGAAAATTATAGCGTTTCTTTTGATCAAAAAAAGAACATTCCTACATATGAATTAAAGAAGGGAGTTCCAAGCAGTAGCTTTGCAATAAATATTTCTAAGAAATTAGGAATTCCAGAAAATATAATAAAAAATGCAGAAAAAATGCTTGATAGTGATTACTTATCATATAAGAATTTAATTTCAGAATTAGAAAAAAATAAACTAAAAATCAGTATAAGAGAGAAGGAAATAGAAAAAGAATTAAAGAAGATAAAGGAGAAAGAGAAAGAAATAGAAAAAGAATTAAAGAAGATAAAGGAGAAAGAGAAAGAAATAATTATAGAAACAAAAATTAAGCAGGCTTCAAAAGTTAGAGAGCTAGAAAAAGAATTAAAGAAGATAAAGGATATATCTAATAACCCTTCCCAAATTAAATTGAATAAAAAAGAATTAAAGAAGATAAAAAAAGCAATATCTTTGCAAGAAGAAATTGATAGCGATATTACATTGGAAATAGGTGAATATGTAAGACTTGATGGCCTTTCAGAAATTGGGAGAGTATCAAAAATTAAATCAAAAAAATTAGCATTATTTAAAGTAGGAAGAAGTATAATTGAAATGCCAATATCGAGCGTGATTTCAAAAGTTAAAATTGATAAGCATTCTCCAAGACTAATTAGTTACAAATCAGAGTTAAAAGCAATAAGCACTGAAATAGATCTTATTGGAATTCAAATAAGCGATGTTAAAGAAGAGCTAGAAAAATATTTAGATTCTTCAATAATTAATAATCAAAAAATTTGTAAAATAATTCACGGAGAAGGTTCAGGGATTTTAAGAAATGAAGTTATAAGAATATTAGATGACTCTCCAATAATAAATAAATATTACCCTCACAAAGATAGAAAAGGTGTAACTATAGTTGAAATTATTTAATTAAAATATCCTTTAATTTTTCTACAATTATTTTCTCTTGTCCGTCTTGAATATTAGTCATTGCCAAATTTATTTCATCTTTATAACCACCTGTTCCTACATATATAGGCGGATCCCCTTTTTCAAGCAACAATCTGATTTCATTTGGGCTTAACCCTTTCCAGTTATTATTAAAATAAATAACTGCCTGAGGACCTTCTCTGTTTAAACCATCATCCTCCAATTTAACATCTAGGTCTTCTATATTAGATAGCTCTTTCACAATAAACTTAGCTTTTTCTTTCCACCCGTCCCATATTTCTTCTTGATTAATATCTAGAAATAATTTTAAAGCTACAACAAGCCCAACTAGACATTCCTTGGACACTTTCATAGATCTTCCAATTTTTGCTTTGGTATCCGAAAAACAAATTAAATTTCTTTTTGCAAGATCTATGTAAGACTTTTTTCCTAATATAAATCCAGTATTCTGGGGGCCCCTTATTCCTTTGCCTCCACTATATGAGACCATTGATGCTCCTGCATTTATAAATTTAAATAAATTATTAACCGGAGGAATTCTTGCTGAAGCATCTACTAAAACTGGCAAATTAAACTCATTTCCAATTTTTACTGTTTCATCAATTCCTAATCCGATTCCTATAAAAGGAGCCTCGACAAAAGCTATAGCTACAGATTCTTTCGTAAATTTTCTTCTTATATCATCAATATTTTTATACTCTATTAACTTTGCACCTGTCATCTCAAGAGCAGAATCATAATGATTTCGATGGCTTGCGTGAATCAGTATCTCTTTCCTTTTCAAAAGATTAGGAATTTCATCTAATAAAGATTCATCCTTAGCGCATATTGCTGCTGCAGACATAAGAACTATCGCAGATGCGCAACCAGATGTAATTAATGCGCTTTCCGAATCACATAAATTAGCAATTTGCTCTGAGCATTTTTCGTGTAATTCTTCAACATCAACGAAAGCAGATGAAGCTTTATTCATAGCATCCAGAACCTCTCTGGACATAATGCTACCTCCTAATTTAGTCACCCAGCTCTGAGCATTTATTACAGTTTTTATATTAAATTCCTTATAAATATCCATTTGCAACTACTATAAATTTAAAAACTCAGACTTTAATTGGCCACATCCTGCATTAATGTCTATTCCTTTTTCCATTCTAATTGTTGAAGGTATGTTGTATTTAGTAATTATTTCCCTAAAAGCATTAATTTTATCAGAATTAGATCTTTTATAATCTGACTTTAAAGTTGGATTGACAGGTATTAAATTTAAATGGCACAAAAGAGGTTTTAGCAATTTACCTAATTTCTCAGCATGAGATTTAGAATCATTCTGGCCATGCAACAAAACATATTCAAAAAAAACTTTTCTATTTGTTATTTCAATATATTTTTTGCATGCTTGAATCAAATCACCTATTGGATATGTATTGTTAATAGGCACAGTTTGAGATCTGGTCTCGTCGTCGGGAGCATGTATAGAAACCGCAAGATTAACTTGGATTTTTTCTTTTGCAAGATCTAATATTTTAGGCACGAGCCCAACAGTTGATATTGTAATATTTCTGGCACCAATATTAAGGCCTTTCTGATCATTTAATCTTTTAACAGCTTCTAAAGTTCTAGAGTAATTAGCTAAGGGCTCTCCCATTCCCATAAATACAATATTTAAATTATTTTCGTTATTAAATGACCTTCCTTCTTCAATTATCAATTCTTTTTTTATTTCAATTACCTGAGAAACAATTTCTCCTACAGTCAATTGTCTAGTAAAGCCTTGCTGTCCAGTTGCACAAAATTTACAATCTAGTGCACACCCAACCTGAGAAGAAATGCAAACTGTTCTTCTGCGTCTCCTGTGACCATCTTCGTCATATCTCATCAAAACAGTTTCTATTAAATTATTATCATGCAATTTCCATAAATATTTATCAGTGCTTTTATCTTTAGATTTTTTTTTAACAACAAGTCTAAGTGGGCTAAATGAATGATTGCTCTTTAAATAATTTACTGCTTCCAAAGGAAGTGTTTTTATCTCATCAAAACTAGATGATAAATCTACGTAAATTGATTGCCATAATTGATCAGCCCTATATTCTCTAATACCAGCACTCTTAAATCCTAGTTTTATATCTTCTTTTTTTATCTCAAATATTGAAATCACAATTTAACATCTTAGCGTTTACTTTTTCAGACACTCTGTTACTATCAATTCAGTATATTAAAGTAATCTTACATATTTAATTGATAAATCAAAATTTAAAGAATAAAAAAATTAGAAAAGATTTAATAAAACCTGTTAATAAATATTCTATTTTTGAAAATCCTGTCCTTGAAGCAATTAATTTAAATGTATCTTACGGAAAAGTATTAGCTGTAAAAGATGTAAATATTCAAGTACCTAAAAATAAAGTGATATCTTTAATTGGGCCTTCAGGGTGTGGAAAAAGTACTTTGATCAGATGTTTTAATAGAATGAACGACACTATTCGAATTGCAAATATTAGTGGTCAAATTTTATACAATAAAAGAAATGTGACTGATATTGATCCTGCTGAAGTCAGGTATAGAATAGGAATGGTATTTCAAAAACCTAATCCTTTTCCAAAATCGATATATGAAAATGTTGCCTTTGGTCCAAAAGTTAATGGAATTAAAGAAAACTTAGATCAAATTGTTGAAACAAGTCTAAAAAAAGCAGATTTATGGAAAGAAGTTAAAGATAGACTAAAAGAAAATGCATACGGACTTTCTGGAGGTCAGCAACAAAGATTATGCATAGCTCGAACTTTAGCTGTTAATCCTGAAGTTATACTTATGGATGAACCTTGTTCAGCACTTGATCCAATTTCAACAGATAGAATAGAAGAGTTAATTAAAGATTTATCAAGTTCAGTGACTATTGTAATAGTTACTCATAATATGCAACAAGCTGTAAGAGTATCTGACTATTCTGCCTGCATGATGGCAGGAGAAGAAAGGATTGGAGAGTTAATTGAATATGGAGAAGTTGATCAGATATTTGGAAATCCTAAAGACAAAAGAACCGAAGAATATGTAACGGGAAGAATTGGATAACTGCAAAAATAATTATGTCAAATTATCATGGAAGAAAATCACTAGATCTAGGTCTACTTGAAATAGAAACTAAAACTAATGCTTTAAACTTAAAAGTCCTGGAAGCATTTAATGAAACATTTAATTCTTTTTATGAAAAAGATCTAGAAAAATCTAAAGAAATTATAAAAAAAGATAAATTTATAAATCAATTTGCAGTAGAAATTGAAAATAAATCAATAGATGTTATTCGAAGAGAAACTCCTTTGGCATCAGACATGAGAAAATTAACATCTTATATGTTTGTGGCACAAGAACTAGAAAGAATTGGGGACTACCTTTCAGGAATATGTAAAATAAATTTAAAAATAGGCAAAGAACCCTTCATAACCAAATTTGAAAAAATACCTAAAATGGAAGCTATTGCAAAAAACATGCTAAAAGATAGCATAAAACTTTTCTCTAATTTTCCTGAAGAAAAAAAAGCAATGAAAGATGCCAAAAATATTTTCTCTCAAGACGACGAAATAGATCATTTAAATTCTCAAGTGCAAAATGATTTAATAAAAAGAATGTCTAGGAACTCAAAATTAGTTGAACAAGGAACTTATATAATTTGGGTTGCTCATAACCTTGAAAGAATTTCAGATAGAGCAAACAATATTGCAGAGAGAACTATATATGTAGTTACTGGAGATTCTGCAGCAATATTTAGTTACGAACTAGATGAATAAGAATTAAATTTTTTATATATTTTCTGACTAATATCTTTATTATTTAAAGTGGTCTCTGCAGATCCATTTAATTTAATCGATCTTTGAATTGTTCTAATACTAACTTCATATTTTATAGATAACTCTTTAACACTCATTCCTTTTTCATAATCTTGAAATATACTTTTATCTCTATTCTCTTTTATAAAATTTTTAAAGAAATTAGGGTCATCATAAATACATATTGGTAAAGGGCAATTTAAACAAGTAGGTGAATATTTGCACCCTGTATCAAAATAATTTGAGTCCTCAGAAGACAACTCATGATTTTTTAGTTCATTTTTATAATAGCTTGTCATATTAATTAGTACATTTGTTCTAATAATATAGAACATTTGTTCTAATTAATCAAATATAACTTTTTTTTAATTAAAAACTTATAATAGATAACTATGAATGCTGAAATAGTTGCAATTGGATCTGAGCTTTTATTAGGACAAATTGTTGATTCAAATTCTGCCTGGATATCTCGAAGATTGGCAGAAAATGGAATAAATTTATTCTTTAAAACGATAGTTGGCGATAATCCTGAAAGAATGAACGCAATCCTAAAAAATTCCCTAGAAAGGGCAGATATTGTTATTACATCAGGAGGAATTGGGCCAACCAAAGATGATATAACGAGAGATATAGTTGGAAAAGTAACTAATAGAAACCTTTTAACTGACCAAGAATCTCTTAATGATATAGAAGAAAGGTTTAGAAAAAGAGGATTTATACCAACTAAAAATAATGATAGGCAAGCAATGTTCCCAGAAGGATCAATAATTATAAAAAATCCAAACGGGACCGCCCCTTCTTTTATTGTTGAAGAAAAAAATAAATCTATCATTTGTCTCCCCGGGGTTCCATTTGAAATGAAATGGCTAGTAGAAAATGAAGTGATTCCCTATTTAAGAAAAAGATATGAATTAAATGAGATTATCCACTACAAAGTCCTTAAAACAATTGATCTTGGTGAGAGCAATGTAGATCATCTAATTGGAGATATCATTGAAAAGTCAAAAAATCCTACTGTCGGGGTCCTTGCACACCCAGGCCAAGTAGACGTAAGAATTGCTGCTAAAGCAAAAAATAAAAAAGAAGCTGATCTTTTAATTAATCCTGTTAAAAAAGAAATAACTTCTCTTCTTAAAGATGCAATATTTGGAGAAGATGAAGAAACTTTAGAAAAAAATATAGGTAAATTACTATCAACAAATAACACTACTATTTCAACCATAGAAAATATTTCAGGAGGGGCAATTTCAGAAGCATTTCAAAATTCTACAATCAATTTATACTCCCAAGGAATTACTGTGGGGGCTAATAATAATATGGTAAATTTATTCAACAAATACGATGTTAATCTTGATGATTCAGACCCAATTAAAATTGCTTTGAGCCAAGCTTACCTAATAAAGAAAATATCATCATCTAACATCGGATTAGCATATTATGGAATAGCATCAGGAGAATTAAAAGTTGAAAATTTAGGAAAAGGTGAAAGCTATTTTGCGATTGTTAGTGATTCTGGATATGATACGAAACACATAAGATCAGCAGGAATTGGTGCTCCCGATAAAAGAAGGGCTGTAATGAATGCTCTTAGCTTAACTAGGAAATTTTTGATAAATAAATGAAAGCATTGTCTGCGATACAATTAAAGCCAAATGATGATCTAATTATAGATGAAATAGATATAGCTGACCCAGAAGGAAAACAAGTTCAGGTAAAACTTATTTCAAGTGGAATTTGCCACTCCCAACTTCACCAAATGCATGATAATTCTTTACCAAGGCCATTTTTGCTAGGTCACGAAGCAACAGGAATCGTAACTAAAGTTGGACCAGAGTGCAATTACGTAAAAGAAGGAGATTATGTTATAGCTACATGGGTGCCAAGGACACCAATTAAAGGTAGATATTTACCAGGCCTCAAAGGTGTGAGCTACATGGAAGAACCTCTAAATCACAGAATAACCTTTACATGGTCAGAAACAATAATGTGTGATGATGAGTATATTGTTAAGATTCCAGAAAAATATGCAACATCAGAATCTTGTATTGTAGGATGCTCTGTTTTAACTGGAGCGGGAGCAGTTAAAAATACTGCTAAAATAAAAGAAGGGGACACTGTTGTAGTATTTGGGGTAGGCGGAGTTGGTCTTTCTGCTGTAACTATGGCCTCAATAATGAAAGCATCTTTGGTAATAGCAGTTGATTTAGATCAGAATAAACTAGAGTTTTCTAAAAAATTCGGTGCTACACATATTATAAATGCAAAAAAAACAAATCCAATTGAAGAAATTATGGATATAACTAGCGGAGGAGTTGATTATGCATTTGATGCAATAGGTAAAGAAATTACTATGAAGCAAATTTTGATGGCTACAAAAAAGGGTGGATCTGGATCAGACAATAAAGGGGGAACTTCAGTTCTTATTGGGATTCCGGAAAAAAATGAGATTGAAATAGAAGCTAATGAATTCATATTTTTTCAAAAAACTTATATGGGTAGTCTTGGTGCCACATACCCTGAAGAAGACTTTCCCTATTTCTTGGATATGTATCACAAGGGTAAATTTCCGATAAATGAAATGATAACTGAAACATTTTCCTTAAATGAAATAAATGAAGCTTGCAATAAATTAAAAAATGGGCAAATATCTGGAAGGTCTATAATTAAATATTAATTTAATAAGTATGTCCAAATGGTTAAATTAAATTATTCAAATTCTTTAATAGAGTTAGGTAAGAGATTCAATTTTGAAAAGGATGAAAAAACTAAATTTCCTTTTTTTAAATTAGACAGAACTAAAAAGTTAATGAATTTACTTGGAAATCCCCAAAATGATAATTCTTTTACTATTCATGTAGCCGGAACAAATGGAAAAGGGACAGTATCTTCAATAATAGACTCTATTATTTCAAAAGATTATAAAACTGGTCTTTTAACATCACCTCATCTTAAAAATTATACTGAAAGAATTAAAATTAATGGTAATGAAATCAGTCAGAAACTGTTTGCTTCAACTTATGAATATATTTCTAACAAAATTTATAATTTCGAAAAAGAAGAAGGCATAGAATTTACTTTTTTTGAAATAATAACTGCAATGGCATTCGTAATTTTCAATAATGAAGCTGTTGATGTAAAAATTTTGGAGACAGGGCTTGGAGGCACTTTTGATTCGACAAATATAGTTAATTCAGACATAAGTGTAATTACTCCAATAAGTGAAGACCATAAAAAAATATTAGGTGGAAATCTCAAATCAATTGCACAAAACAAAGCTGGAATTATAAAAAAAAATTCCAAAGTGATTATTTCTAAACAAAAAAAAATATGTAAAGAGGTGCTGATAAATACTGCTAAGTCCAAAAAATCAGATTTAATAGAAGTAAAATATAAAACTTACGACAATCTAAAAATAGTAAAAAATAGAATGGTGACCAAATTGTCTGTAGATAAAATTGATTACAATATAAATTATAAATCTATTGGATCATATCATCTTGATAATATTGCCACGGCAATAAAAACTGTAAAAGAATTTAATTCAGGTATTTCAGTAAAAACTATTACAAAGGGAATAAATAAAAATGTGTGGCCTTGTAGAGGCGATCTTAAATTAACAAATAAAAAATTAATACTTATTGATGGTGCTCACAATAAAGATGGATTTAAAAATTTGAAGAAAACTTTAACAACTTTACTTAGTAATAAAAATTATATTTTTATATATGGAACCAACATTAATCATGACATTAATACTTTTATAAAATTTATATCAGAGGTGCCTTCTAAGGTAATCCTAACAAAGTCTAGCCACCCTAAATCACTTCCAGTTAAAGAGATTGAAAACAAATTAACAAAATTTGATGTAAAATTTATAAAATCAGTAAGCACAGCAAATGCACTTAAAATAGCGATGAATAGTTGTCAAAAAAATGATTTAATTATAGTAGCAGGTTCATTATTTGTGTCTTCTGAAATTAGTAATTTATTAAATTTATGAATAAAAAAATAGAAAATAAAGTTGTTGTAACAGGAATGGGGGTAATCTCATGCGCCGGTAAAACTGTTAATGATTTTTGGAATTCTCTAATTAAAGGTGACTCGGGGATAGACTACTTGAAGCAAGTAAATACTGAAGGATATTCATGCAAAATAGGTGGAGAAATTGATAATTTTGATCCATTAAATTATATGGATAAAAAAGAAGTAAAAAGGCTAGCCAGGTATTCTCAATTTGCAGTTGCAGCTTCCACAGAAGCTATAGTTGACTCAGAAATAGATTTCAACAAAGAAAATAGAGAAGATATAGGAGTTATGCTAGGCAGTGGATCTGGAGGATTGCCAGAAACGGAAAAAGAAAATTTACAAATGTTCAAAAATAATAGAAACACTATTAGTCCTTTGTATGTTCCTAAAATGCTCCCTAATATGGGAAGCTCAAATATAAGCAGGCTATTTCAATTAGAAGGCTACTCGAATACTGTTGCTACTGCTTGTGCAGCTGGAACCCAAGCAATTGGAGAGGCTGCAGAAGTCATAAAAAGGGGAGATGCAAAAATAATGATCGCAGGAGGATCCGAGGCTCCTTTTTGTGAAACTACTTTGGGAGGATTCTGTAATATGCATGCTCTAACTAGCCAAAATAGTAACCCAAAAAGTGCCAGCAAGCCTTTTGACAAGAATAGAGATGGATTTGTTCCTTCTGAAGGAAGCGGAGTAATTATTCTAGAATCCCTAGAACATGCAATGAAAAGAGGTAAAAAGCCCTTGGCAGAGATTACATCCTATGCCTGTACTTCTGACGCATTCCATTTAGTTCAACCAGAGCCTGAAGGTAAAGGAGCTTCAAAAGCAATGCAAAAAGTATTAGATAAATCTAAATTAGATTTATCTCAAATCGATTATATTAATGCTCATGCAACTTCTACTCCTGCAGGAGATAAAGCAGAAACATTAGCTATAAAAAGAGTATTTGGTGAACATTCAAAAAATATAAAAATAAACGCCACAAAATCAATTATTGGTCATTCATCAGGTGCTGCAGGAGCAATGGAGGCTATAGCTTGTATAAAGTCAATTCAAGATCAGATAGTTCACCCAACAATTAATCTTATAGACAAAGATGAAGATTGTGATTTAGATTATACGCCTGAAAAATCTAAACAAATTAAAATCGAACACGCTTTATCAAATAGTTTTGGATTTGGCGGTCAAAATTCATGCATAATTATATCTAAGTTTGAAAAATAAATAGACTATTTTTTGGTCAAACTATATATTTAATTAAGTTAATATTATGCTTGAAAAATCTTTCGTTCATTTACATAATCATTCTGAGTTTAGCTTTATCGATGGAAGCAGTTCATTAAAATCTATGGCTAAATTGGCAAACAAATATGGAATGCCTGCAATAGCTTTGACAGATCACGGAAATTTATACGGCGCAATAGATTTTTATAATGCCTGTAAAAAAGAAGGAATAAAACCAATCATCGGATGTGAATTCTACGTAGCACCTAAAACTCGACAAGAAAAAGATCCTAGTCATGCATATGATCACCTAACAGTAATAGCTAAAAATAATACAGGATACAAGAATTTAATAAAACTTGTTTCAATATCTAATCTTGAGGGATTTTATTATAGAGCAAGAATTGATAAAGATCTTTTAAAAAAACATAAAGAAGGTTTAATAGTTCTTTCAGGCTGCCCATCTTCGGAATTATCGAAAAAAATAATTTTAGGAGATGAGGGAGAAATTAATGAGTGTATTAGTTGGTACAAAGAAACTTTTCAAGAAGATTATTATTTAGAAATTATGAGGCACGAATTAGTTCCAGATCAGGAAAAAATTAATCAGTGGATCATAAATAATTATAAAAAACTAGGAATTAAAATTGTATCAACTAACGATAATCATTATGAAACCAGTAAAGATTATGACAAAGAAATATTACTTAAAAATGTAAGGTCAAATAGTCCTAATGGAAGAAAAGATATTCTTGAAGATAATAGTTATTATATAATGCCTCCTCAAGAAATCAGGGAGAAATTTAGTGATGTTATTGAGGCATGCGATAACACATTAGAAATTGCTGAAAAATGCGATATAAAAATTGATTTTTCTCAAACAATGATTCCTCAATTCAACACACCTAATGAAAAGGATGCTTTTACTTATTTAAAAGAATTATGTTTTGAAGGATTAAAGTTAAACTTTCCCGATAGTCCACAAGACATAATTGAAAGATTGGAGTACGAATTATCAGTTATCAAAGAAACTGATTTTGCTGATTACTTTTTAGTTGTATGGGACATTTTCAAGTTTGTAAACAATAGAAAAATATTAACTACGCTCAGAGGAAGTGCAACCGCGAGTCTTGTATTATTTTGTTTAGGAATAACTAAAATTGATCCAGTAAAAAATAAATTGGTTTTTGAAAGATTCTTAAACATCGAAAGAAAGGAAATGCCGGATATTGATATAGATTTCCAAGATGATAGAAGAAAGGAGGTCTTAGAATACTGCACAGAAAAATACGGCTCCGATCACATAGCACAAATAATCGCCTTCAGTAAAATCAAAGCGAAAGGCTCAATAAGAGATGCTGGAAGGGTTATGGAACTTCCATTGTCCTTTGTAGATAAAGTTGCAAAACTCATTCCAAATAGGGATCCTAGCAATCCTACTGCAGACATGACTCTAGAAAAAGCATTAAATATGAGTCCAGAACTTAGGCAAGAGTATGATACCAACGAAGATATAAGAAATCTTTTTGAAAACGCAAAAAAAATTGAAGGTTCAGTAAGAAATATTCAAACTCATGCAGCAGGTGTAATTATATCTAAAGACCCTTTAGATAATGTTGTTCCTATCCAAAAGCCCCCAGCAAATGCAGGTGATGATGCTACACCGCTAACACAATTTGAGATGTTTGCTCTGGCTGACTTAGGGCTTTTAAAAATGGACTTTCTTGGTCTATCTAATCTTACTATAATCGATCAAACCGTAAAAATGATTGAACATAAAACTGGAGAAATTATAGACTTAAATTCTATTCCAAAAAATGATGTTAAAACCTTCGATTTACTTAGTGATGCTAAAACTTCTGGAGTTTTTCAATTAGAAAGTTCTGGAATGAAAAGATACATAAAAGACCTTAAGCCTTCATCAATAAATGATATTTCTGCAATGATTGCATTGTACAGACCTGGCCCTATGGAGCACATATCTACTTTTATTGATTCAAAGCATGGGAAAATTCCAATAAGGTACCCTCACGAATCATTAGAATCTATATTGAAAGAGACTTACGGAATAATAGTTTATCAAGACCAAGTTTTATTAATTGCTCAGTCTATTGCTGGATATTCTTTAGGTGATGCAGATAGATTTAGGAAAGCAATGGGAAAGAAAATTCCACAGGTTATGAAAGAAGAAAAAGGGAAATTTATACAGGGAACTTTAGACAATGGATTTAGTAAGGAATTAGGAGAAAAGGTTTTTGAATTAATTGAACCTTTTGCTGGATATGCCTTTAATAAGGCTCATAGTGTCAGTTATGCAATGATTGGGTACTGGACTGCATACTTTAAAGCAAATTATCCAGAAGAATTCATGTCTATTTTAATGAAAAATTCTGCAGATGATAAAGAAAAAATCTCTGCTCTTATCACAGAATGTAATTCAATGAACATCGCTGTCTCTGGGCCAAATATAAATATGAGTGAAATTGATTTTGACCCTTATGTTCCTGTTATAAAAGATCAGGTAGCACAGGAAGGTAAAGAAAAAATTGATACAATATCTGAAATTAACTCCTACTTAAACTTTAAAGGCAACAAGCCAATTAGTTATGGTTTAGGCACAATAAAAAGCATTAGTTCAAATGCAATACTACCTATTATTGACGAGAGAAAAAAGAATGGTAAATTTAATCATATTGAAGATTTTATAACTAGAATGTCTAAAAATCCTATTTCAAAAGGCTCTCTAGAAACCTTAATAAAAGTTGGAGCTTTTGACGACATTGAAAAAAGAGAAATATTACTTCCTTCTGTAGAAAAAATTGCCACAGAAATGTCTAGAAGAAACCAATTAGAAGCCAGCGGACAAGCAAACATGTTTGATTTGTTTGGGGATGAAGTAAAAATTCCTTTAAATTTAAATTTAATTGAAATGGAAGTAGATTACAAAGAAAGAATGTTTTGGGAGAGAGATTTATTAGGTACGGTTCTGAGCGAGAATCCAATTAATAAAAAAATAGAAACTTATTCAAATTCTCATATTGTATTAGCAGGACAATTGAGCTCAGAACGTGCCAATTCTAAAGTTAAAGTTATTGGGCAAGTAATATCAACTGTAAAAAGAACAACTAGAGCAAAAGATATGTTTTTAATCTGTCAGTTAGGTCTATTAGATAACACAATTGAGCTTGTAATTTGGCCAGATAAAATGGAGGGTTCACAAGATTTGTGGGAAAACGGAACATATCTTGAGTTGGGTGTAAAAACAAATTTAAGAAATGGTATTACAAATCTAATTTTTGAAGACGGTAAAAAACTAGAGTTTGAAAATAACGAACTTGAAAAATTTGTTTCTGAAGAAACTATTGATTCAAATAAGGATAAAGAATTGTCATATAAACAAGAAGAGTTAAACCAAGATCCTTTCGAAGAAAAAGAAGTAATTGAGCCAGCACCAAGTGAGGTTATTGAGCCTTCATCAACAGGTAATTTAAAACTTGAATTCATTGGTTCAAAAAATCTAATTGAAGATAAGTATAAATTTGAAGATATTGTGAAATTACTACTAGAAAATAAATCAACTGAACAAAAAGAAAATGTATCTATAAAAATAATTTATGATGAAAATTCAATAGACTTAGAACTCCCAATATCTGTAAATGTTACTGAAGAACTAAATTCAAAACTAGACTCAATAATAGGTCATAGCAATATCATTATTACATAGTGTAATTTAACTGAATTACGTTCTGTAATATACTCTATATTATGAATGATTTAGTTTATCCAAAAATATTAATGTACTCTCGAAGTTTTTGCTCAGATTGTGTAAGAAGCAAGGCTTTTTTGGATAATAATAATATTCCTTATACAGAAATAAATATTCTTGAAGATACAAAAGCACAGGAAAAAGTGATTAGCCTAAATAATGGAAGAGCTACAGTTCCCACTATAATAATTAATAATTCTCAAAAAAAAATAATTCTTAGTGAACCAACTGATGCTGAATTAGCAAAAGCAATTAGTAAACTATCTTTAGATTAATGAAATATTTCATTTTCATTCCCCATATGAACATTGGCGGGGGAGAAAGAAGCTTCCTAACTTTATCAAACCAACTCTTAGAAAAAGGTAATAACGTTTCTATAATTACTCTCAATCAAAGTAAAAATTTATTAAATTATGACAATAAAATTGAAATAATTTCATTAAAAACTTCAAGGTCAGTACTTTCATTATTTAAATTATCTAAAATGCTAAGTCAAAAAAAACCAGATGTTTTAATTTCAGCTCAATATTATGCAAACATAATTGCAGTATTTTCTTCAATTTTTTCAAAGCATAAAGTTAAAGTAATTCTCTCTGAAAGACTTCATCTTTCATCTACACTAAAACAATATAATTTTTTAAAAAAATTAATACTAAAATTACTTATAAAACTTACTTACCCTAATTCAGATCTAATTTATGGAAACTCTGAGTCAGTTTGCCAAGACTTAAGAGAAAATTATGTAAATAAATCTACAAAAATTATAAAAATATTCAATCCTTCATCTTTAAAAAATATCCTTAAATTATCAAAAGAAAAGGTTGATGATACATGGATATCAAAAAGTTCTACTCCAATTATTTTGTATGTTGGAAGATTATCGTTTCAAAAAGATATTCCAACTATGCTTAAAACTTATAAAATTATTGCAAATGAATTTGATTCAAAATTATTAATAGTTGGAGATGGTCCCCAAAGAAAATTAATTGAGGAATTTAAATTAAATAATCCTAAACTTGAAAAACAGATTAAGTTAATTGGATATAGCGAAAATCCTTATAAATTTTTTAAATATTCAAAAGTTTTTCTGTTAACTTCTTTGTATGAAGGCCTCCCAAATGTACTCATAGAAAGCCAGATACTTTCTACGCCAATAGTTGCCACAGATTGCCCAGGAGGAACTGCAGAAGTTTTAGAAAATGGAAAATCTGGCCTGTTAGCAAATATCAAAGACACTAAGAAATTATCAGAAAAAACCTTAAGTATATTAAAAAATGAAAATGTCTCTAATCAATTAAAAAAGAATATGAATCTATCAATAAAAAGATTTGATCCGTCAATAGTTACAGAGCATTTAATTTCTGAGCTAAAAAAATAAATTTAGTATTTTAACGTGCCAATAGTTGCTACAAAATTTTGCTCCAAATAAAATTCTTCAATAAATTCAGATTCATTAAAAAGCTCTTTAGTTAAACTTCTTAATGTGCCATTACCGTGTCCGTGAACTATTCTTACATGTGAATAATTAGAGTTAATGCAATTTATAATGTGATTTTCAATTGCAATTCTAGCTTGACCATATCTCATTCCGTGTAAATCTATTGATATTTTTTCCAATTTTTTCCTATCTTAAATATCTACTTCAATTTTAATGGGCGAATGATCAGACTTTCTTGCACCCAAATCATCTGGAGGAGATATTAACACTTCTTCGTTATGAATTAGCGGAAGAATTGACTTAGAAGCAAGAAAATAATCAATTCTCCAGCCTGTATTATTTTTATATGCACTGCTCATGTAACTCCACCATGTATAAGGCCTAGATGTTAAATTTTTCTCTCTAAATACATCTACGAATCCTTCAGATAAAAAATTTGAAAAGCTTTCTCTTTCTTCATCAGTAAAACCTGAGTTGCCTCTATTAGAAGCAGGGTTAGCAATATCTATTTCTTGATGAGCAACATTGAAATCTCCGCAAGCAATAACAGGCTTGTTAATTGCCAAAGTTTTTAAATACTTAAGAAAATCTACATCCCACTCTTGAGTCCTATAATCTAATCTTTTCAGCGGCTCTTTCCTGTCAGATCCTGAATTAGGAACATACACATTAACAACAAAGATATTGCCTAAGTCTATTGTAATGACACGACCTTCATTGTCATGCTTTTCTATTCCAATTCCATATTTCACTTCCTGTACTTTTTTCTTAGAGAAAACTAAAGTTCCAGAATAGCCTTTTCTTTCAGCGCTATTCCAAAACATTTCATATTTCTTAATATCTAAATCAACTTGACTTTGGTCTGCTTTTGTTTCTTGAATGCACATAATATCTGGAGAATGATGATATAAAAATTCCTCAAACCCTTTTTTAAGGCAGGCTCTAATTCCATTTACGTTCCAAGAGATGATTTTCATAGTTTTTTAAGAAATAAAGTATATTATAATTAAAGTATGTTACACCCAAGTCAAAATAATCTCATCTGGATAGATCTTGAAATGACAGGTTTAGGTGATGATAACGTTATATTAGAAATTGCTGTAATAATTACAGACGAGAAATTAAATATAACTGATAAATTTCCTAATTCTAAATTAGGTTTAGCTATAAACAGAACTAAAGAAGAGTTAAAAACTATTGAACCATGGTCGCTTAATCAGCATACAAAATCTGGTCTTCTAAAAAGGGTTGACGAATCTAATTGCTCCTTAAGTGATGCTGAGAATATAGTATATAAATTTATTTCTGAAAGAATTGAGCAGAACAAAGGAATATTGTGCGGCAACTCAATTTGGGTTGATAGAAAATTTTTAAGAAAAGAAATGCCAAAACTTGAAGAATATTTATTTTATAGAATGATTGATGTCTCTTCTATAAAAGAATTAGTTCAAAGATGGTACCCAGAGACAAAATTCCCTGAAAAAAGCAAAACACATCTTGCAATGGAGGACATCCAGGAAAGCATTGAAGAGTTAAAGTGGCTCAGACAATACTTTTTTTCAGATCCAGATTATATAGGAAGTAATTGACCATTACTTGAACTTGAAACATTTGCATAATAAACAAAGTTAGTTCGCTTTTTATTAGTTTTTTCAATTACTTTCTTACCAGCAGAGGGATTCAATACTTTTTCTACACCTTGTATCGATGCCTTAGAATCTTCATTACTAATAAATATTTTGTCCCCATGCACTTCTTTTGCAATCATATCAAGCAATGTAAGCGAACCACCTCTCGGAGCATAGACCCCTGTTTCCCACTCGCTAACTGTTTGTTGCCTAATTCCTAATTTCTTAGAAAATTCACTTTGTGATAAATCTAAAGATTTTCTTAGTTCTTTAATTGACTCAGAATTCCACATAATTATTCCTATTATTATTAATATGAGTAAATTTAACTCATTGCTTGACTGAGATTCAATAAGTTTTTGTACAATTATTCAGAAAATTTGTGAATTTTTAGTTAAATCAGGAATATTATCAACAGATCCTGCAACTGAAGCAATAACTGTCGAATTATTAAAGATATATTCGTAAGCATCAATAATATCTTTTAAAGATACCTTTTTGAGCATCTCAAGGCTCTCCTTTATAGAAACAATCTTATTATTCAAAAGGTGCTGTATTCCATAATTCATTGCAATTGCTCTTGAGTCCTCATACCTCATCATCATTCTGCCTCTTATTAATTCTTTAGAGGATTCGATTTCTTCTTTGGACAGATCAATTTTTACTTTTTTAATCTCTTCTATTACAACTTTAAAGGTCTCTTCTGTATTTTCAGGAGCAATTCCAGCATCTATATAAAAAATTCCACAATCTGAATAGCCCTGAGAAGTAGCGTTTATTGAATATGCCAAACCTCTCTTTTCTCTTACCTGTTCAAAAAGCCTGCTAGTCATGCCTCCTCCCAGAAGCACTGATAGCACTAATGAAGCATGTCGCAAATTATCAACTAATGAAAAATTTTTAAAAGCGATAGTCAAGTGAGATTGATTAGTCTCCATTTTATCTAAAACTGTTAAAGGCCTGTCATTATAGTAAGAAGAAGGAGAAAATTTCATTGGATCTCCTTCCCTAAAGCCTTCAAAAGCTCTTTCAGATGCGTGAATAACTTTTTCATGATCAAGGTCTCCAGAGACAACCAGAACCGCATTTGAAGATGTATATTGCTTATTAAGATATTTAATTAAGTCTTCCCTTGATGTAGCTTTAACAGTTTCTATAGAACCTGCTACATCTACTCCCATAGGTTGATCAGGCCAAATATGCTCATCAGCCTTATTTGATGCTCTACTACCAGCTGAATCCATAAATGCTTTTATCTCTTCATATACAACATTTTTTTCTAATTCTAAATCTTCAGTTTTTATCAAAGGATTTTTAGCCATGTCGACCAATACATCTATCCCATCAAGGTAAAATTCAGAAGGCATTTTACACCAATAGCCTGTGGATTCTTTGTCTGTATAGGCATTTAATATGCCTCCTTTTGATTCAACTATTTCTGCAATTTCCTTGGGAGTATTTCTTTTTTTAGTTCCTTTGAACAACAAATGCTCGAATAAATGCGAGGATCCAGCAATATCAGGTGTTTCATATCTAGACCCAGCCCCAAAAAATAAAATAACTGTTGTTGCTCTGGTATTTTGCATCGGAACAGTAATAATAGTTGCTCCATTTTCTAATTTTATTGTTTTGAAATTGTTCATGATGAATAATTAAACCATGATTAATGAAAAAATTGTTAATTTTATTAAAGAAAAGAATTTCTATATTGTAGTTACTGCCATTTCAATAATTGGCTTTCTATTAAGGTTTTATGGAATTAATTGGGATAACGGCCTGCTTTTTCATCCTGATGAGAGGCAGCTCCTAATGATTTCTAGTCAGATGAATTTAAACAATCTTGATCCAGGCTGGTACAACTATGGAACCTTTCCTTTATATCTTCTAGAATTCTTCTCCCTGAATAGTGAATGGAATATTTATGAATTAAGATTTCCAGGGAGAATTCTGAGTTCAATTTTTGATTCATCTACAATAATTATTTCTGGGCTTATTGGAAGAAAATTATATTCAAATATTACTGGAATACTTGCTAGCTTTTTTTACTCTATATGCGTCTTAGCAATTCAAACTTCTCACTTTTTCGTTGTAGATACTTTTCTTACTTTCTTTACAACTTTAATAATTTTTTATTGCATAAAATTAAATGAAAAATTAACTGTAAAAAGAACCATAATCGTAGGCATACTTTTTGGCATCTCATTAACTATAAAAATTAGCTCTGCCTTAATACTAGGCATTATCTTAATTGTAATTGTATTTAATATTAATTCTTCAAAAGGCAGATTAAATGATTTATTGAAATATTATATTTTGGTTTTATTTTCATCTTTTCTTACTTTCTTTATATTAAATCCATTTTCATTAATTAATTATAGTGACTTTTTATTAGCCTCAAAAACACAATCTAATATGGCACGTGGCTTAATTGATTTTCCCTATACTAGGCAATATATAAACACAACTCCATATATATATCATCTAATCCAGCTAGTAAAAACTTCATTGGGGCCAATAGCAGGCTTGATAGGAATTTTTTCAATTTTATTTGCTTTCAGGAAATTAGAAATAAATAATCACAGAAATCTATTGATATTATTTTTATGGTTTTTAATATATTTTGGATTTTTTGGGGCAATTCACACAAAATTTTTAAGATATATGCTACCAATAATACCTATAATAAGCATATTCTCCTCGTACATGATTTCTTATCTATTATCAAAATCAAGGAAGTACAAAAGATTATATATAGCGATGGTCATCATACTGCTATCTGGATCATTGCATTACACGTTTAGCTTTATGCAAATATACTCTGGTGACCATGAATCGATAAACGCAGGAAAGTTTATAGATAAAGAGTTTGAAGAAGGAAGTGTTTTATTAAAAGAACATTGGGACGAAGCACTAAAGACAAATAAAATATATATAACAAAAGAGCTAAATTTATACGACAATGACTCAACATCTAAAGCTAGAAATTTAGCAAATCTTTTATCGTCATCGGACGGAATATATTTAACTACCAAAAGATTGATTTCAACTATCCCAAGGCTTGAAGAGAGGTACCCATTAACAACAAATTATTATAGAAAACTTTTTTCAGAAGACCTTGGTTACAAATTAATTAGATCTAATATAATAAGCCCGTCGTCTTTAGGCTTTACCTATAATTCAAACCCTTTTAGCAGGATAAAAAATATTGATTTTAATTCTTATGAAAAAAATGATTTTGGAATAAATCTTGGTTGGACTGATGAAAGTTTTTCTGCATATGATCATCCAGAAACTTTTATTTTTAAAAATACAAAAAAACTTTCATCAGATGAAATATTTAATATAATTATTAGAATAAATCATAATGAAAATTATCTAAATAGCATAAGCTTAAAAAAGGTTAATGCTAATTATGGAGATTCTTATTTTGGTTTTTTTAACTCAAGAGGATCAATCTTTTCTATAATATCTTGGTATATTATTTTGCAAATAATGTCGATCATATCGATTCCATTATTATGGCTTATTTTTAAATACTCAAAGTTTCCATTTATAGGGTCAGTAAAAATTATATCTTTGATTCTATTCTCATTTATTTTATGGATATGCCTTTCATTCAATTTATTTACATTCAGCCTATTCAATTTATATTTTTTAATTTTTATAGTTTTCATTGCCTCTTTTGTTTTATTTATAAAGAACAAAAGAAAAATGATGATTTTTATCTATAAAAATAAAAAATCTTTTATAAAATATGAATTAATTTTTTTAGCTTCTTTTTTAATTTTCATATTAATAAGAAGTCTTAATCCAGATTTATGGCACCCATATAGAGGTGGCGAAAAACCGATGGAACTAGCCTATCTTAACGCTATTCTTAATTCTAGGTATATGCCTCCAATTGATCCTTGGTTTTCTGGGGGAATAATGAATTATTATTATTTTGGTTTTTTTATATTTGGAATGATAATTAAGCTTTCACAAATAAGTCCTTATATAGGATTTAATTTAGCTGTGGCAACAGTATTTGCCATTTCATTTACCACATTGTGGAGCTTGGCAAGCAATATATCTAAGAGTAAAATATTTCTTCCAATAGTGATGGTTTCAACTACATTAATTTTTGGAAATTTTCAGCCTTTTATACAAATATTTAACAAGATTAAATCTGGATCAATAAGCAGACTATTTGAAATCGATTATTGGCAACCATCTAGAGTCTTGCCTCAGGATTCCTTGGGTTATGAAATTTCAGAGTTTCCATTTTTCTCTTTTCTATTTGCTGACCTGCACCCTCATATGATATCAATCCCAATTATGATTCTGAGCCTAACTTTCTTAATTTTAAGCTTTTCAAAAATAAAAAATAATTCTAGTCAGTTCTATATATCTACTATTTTATTTAACTCTTTGCTATTAGGAGTTTCATGGGCTACCAATACTTGGCTAATACCTGTTCAATTATTTTTAATATTCAGCTTTTCTTTAATTCATTTTAAAAACTGGAAGGACCTTCTATACACAATAAAAGCTGCCACACTATATACTGGCGCAATTTTGTTTATTGGTTACTTATTTTTCTTGCCGTTTCATTCTAATTTTACTTCGCCTTTCACAGGATTTGGCGCCAATGAATTTCACACTAGAATATTTGATTTTGTAGAAATTCATTATTTAAGTCTCACGGTGATTTTTATTTTTATTTTTACTGTCTTATTACCCAAAATAAGGAATAAATTTAGTAAAAACAAATTCTATCCACAAATAATTACACTACTTATTACTGCAATATTAATAGCGATCTTCGTAGAAACATTTAAAGTTCAAAATGACATTGGAAGAATGAATACTTTTTTCAAATTCTATCTTCAAATTTGGATCTTGATTTCTATTTCATCTTCTTTCTTAATTTTGCAAATTTCAAAATCTTTAAAAAAGAAATTTAAATTATTCTTTTTCTATCCAATAATTGGGTTTTTGTTTTTATCTGGTATGCTCTTTCCTGTTTTAGGGACAATAAATCGAATTCAGGATAGATTCGTAGATACAAATTTAACTCTAGATGGGTCAAAATTTGCAGAAAAAGCTAAATACAAAAATAATTCTAATTCTATATCACTTAAGAATGATTTAGATGCTATAAATTGGTTAAAAGAAAATGAAAGAAAAACAAAAAACATAATTGAAGGTCTGTCCCCTTTATATACATGGGGTAATAGATTTTCAATATATACTGGATTTCCTTCTGTAATAGGTTGGGATTGGCATCAGATACAGCAAAGAGAATACAGGACATCATTAATAAATGAAAGAAAAAATGACGTTAGCGAATTCTACTCAACATTAGATCTAAATCAAAAAATAAATATATTAAATAAATATAATGTTGAATTAGTAATTGTGGGAGAGCAAGAAAAAGTTTATTATCCTCCGGAAGGAATTAAATTCATACACAATTTAGTAGAAAATAAACTATTAAATATAATATATCAAAATAATGGAACTACTATTTATGAGGTTAGAAATTGAACAAGATTAATTGTGTATTTTTTGATCTTTACAATACATTATTTAAATTCTATCCAGACAGAGAAGAAACTCAATATAAAGCATCTAAATTAATAAATTTAGAAATCGAAAAATCTAAATTTAAAAATGCTATTTTGAAGTCAGATCAGTGGTTTGCTAAGCAAACTGCTAAGAAGTCTATGCACCTTTTAAATGATGAAGAGAAAAAAATATTTTACTGTGAATATGAAAGAAAAATATTTAGCTATTTAGGTCAAAATTTATCAGAAAGTGAGTCTGAAAAAATTTGGTCTTATGTATATAGCCAAAAAAGCTCTCTTAAAAAATATGATGATGTGTTGCCTTGCCTAAAATTCCTAAAAGAAAACAATTTTATGGTAGGAATAATTACAAATATTGATGCAAAAGGAGAGGATTTAATTAAAAAGCTTAATTTATCAAATTATATCTTAAAAATAATAACATCATATGACGCAGGGGCATCAAAGCCATCTAAAAAAATATTTGAATACGCTTTAAATAGTTTTAATTCTGCGCCCTCCGAGTGTTTATTTATTGGAGATCAAATAGAAACAGATATTATAGGCGCAAAAAATTCAAATATAACACCAATTTTATTAGATAGAGAGAATCATAATAATTCTTACAAAGAGTGCAAGGTAATTAAAAATTTAAACGAACTACAATCTATAATATAGAAGAAAATTGTTCAGAAAATTTTGATTTAAACTGCTCGAAATTACTTAAAATATGCATAAGCTCTGTCATTTCAATTTTATCATTAATCTTAATTTGTTTATCAGATATGTAGAATTTACTTTTAAATATTTCCTTAATAAAATTTTCCATGCCAATTATCGAGAATTTAAATCTAATTAGGCTTTGATCTTTCTTAATACTAATAGAGCTAATTTCTAATTTAGAACAATAAATTTTTATTTTTTGGTGATCAATCAAATTCATTAAGCTTCCAGGCAATTGTCCGAACCTGTCTATTAATTCATCTCGATAATCGGACATTTCTTTTAAATCAAAAATTGAAGATAAGTGATCATATATTTCTAACCTTGATTCTATATCTGGAATATAATCAAAAGGTATGCCAATATCCTCCAATAAATCTAAATTAATTAAAGAATGTTTAAATTTTAAATCATCGTAATCTATTCTATTCTGTTTCCTTGAAACAGCTGATTCTAAAAATTTTAAAAATAATCCAAGCCCAATTGTATTAACATTTCCACTTTGCTCTTTACCTAAAATATTTCCTACCCCTCTAATTTCCATATCTCTTAAAGCAATCTCTTTGCCTGCGCCTAAATATTGAAATCTTGTCATAGCCTCAAGTCTTTTTTCAGTTTCAATATTAAGTCTTGTTTTCTTAGGGACAACAAAATATGCATAAGCCTGATGACTTGACCTTCCGACTCTCCCTCTGAGCTGATAGAGCTGAGCTAAGCCTAACTGATGAGGATTGATTATCACGATTGTATTAGAGTCTGGCAAATCCAAGCCAGACTCAATAATTGTTGTACAAACTAAAACATCAATATTCTTATTTGCAAAATTATTCATGACCTCTGATAGCTTTCTAGGGTCCATTCTTCCGTGAGCATAGTCAACATTAACTTCTGAAGCTATTTGTTTAATTTTTTCAGAAATTTTTTCTATTTTGTTTACGCGATTATAAACAATAAATACCTGCCCATTTCTATCCTTCTCTCTTAAAATTATCTCTCTTAATAATTCATCATTTTCTTCAATAACGTATGTTTTTACTGATCTTCTATCTAATGGAGCTGTTTCAATCATGCTTAAATCTCTTACTCCTGATAAAGCTAAATTCATTGTTCTAGGAATTGGAGTTGCGCTTAAAGAAAGCATATCTAAATTAAGCCTCATGCTTTTCAAAAATTCTTTTTGTTTTACGCCAAACTTATGCTCTTCATCAATTATAAATAATCCTAGATCTTTAAAATCTATAGCGTTCTGTAATAATTTATGTGTTCCAATGCATATATCAATCTGCCCAGCCTTCAATTGTTTTTTTATTTCATTTGACTCTTTAATTGTCTTAAGTCTACTAAGACATTTTATATTTACTGGAAACTGACCGAGCCTTGCTCTAAATGTCTCATAATGTTGATCAGCTAATACTGTAGTAGGAACTAATATTGCAACTTGCTTTCCACTTTGAACNGCCTTAAAACTTGCTCTAATTGCTAGTTCAGTTTTNCCAAACCCAACATCNCCNCAAAGCAATCGATCCATAGGTATNCTACTTTCCATGTCNTNATANATCTCATNTATAGATCTTTGCTGATCTTCAGTTAAAGCAAAGGGGAAACTAGACTCTAATGCTATTAGCCAGTCATCATTTTTATTAAAAGAAAAACCTTCAGCATTTTTTCTACTTGAATGTATATATAAAAGCTCTGATGCCAAAATCTCTGTAGATTTTTTTACTCTATTTTTTTGTCGCTCCCATTCTTTTCCATGGAGCCGATGTAGTTTAGGGGCATTTTCCTGACCTCCTCTATATAACTCAATTCTAGATATTTGATCTGCGGGCACAAAAAGTTTATCTTCATCTGCAAAATGTAATTCTAAGTACTCTCTGTCGCTATGCCCTTTTAACTTTGTTACTCCAATAAATTTTGATATTCCATGATCTTCATGAACAACTAAGGTTCCTTTTTCAAATAGTCTTGATTTGCGACTCCTGCTTATAGATTTATCTAAATTCCTGATTTTATTTTTTATTCCAAATAATTCTTGATCTCCTAGAAATATAACCCCGCCTTGATTTGCGACTTTAATTCCAAAAGAATTATTGATGGACTTCTTTTCAAAATAAATTCTTTTTTTCAATTCCATGTCTTCACCAAAATGTTCATTTACTCGTTCTGTTAGCCTTTCTATATTGTTCGAAGCAACCATTACTATAAAATTTTTGCTATATTCAATTATTTGATTTGCTGCTTTACCGATTGGATCTAATGAGCCTGGATTATGTACATTCAAGTCTATTTTTTCGACCTTAACAAAATTTTTTGTAACCTTATTTGAAATCATAAGATTTTTTATATTTATTCTATTCTCAAATTTCAATAACCTTTTCGCTATATCTTTTTGTCCATAAGTAAATCGATCTTTTTTATTAAAAGAAAATCTTTTTTCGTATTCCTTGAGAGAAATCTCTACTGATTGTGGCTCACCAACAACCAATATAGAATTTTCATCAAAAATATCTAACAGACATCCATCTGAATTCTTTTTTGGAATTGATGTTGTTGTTGTAGGCAATTGGCTAGAAACCCTAATTGATACGTTTTTTAAGTGCTTTATTGTTTTTTGAGATTCTTGGTCAAAATTTCTTATGCTCTCAATTTCATCTGAAATAAAGTCAATTCTTACAGGATTCTTATTACCTACAGGAAAAACATCTATAAGGCTTCCCCTGACACAAAACTCTCCTGATTGCTCAACTACATGGGTTCTTTCGTATCCCAAAAATGAAAGTTTATTAACTATTTCACTAATTTTTATTTTTTGGTTAATGTGAGCATTCAAGGTTCCTTCATTTGCTAAAAATTCTAAATTAGGGGTTTTCTGTGTAATGGAAAGCCCTGATGTAATAGCCAAAAAATTTTTATTTTTTAAATCTAATATTTTTGATATAGATCCATTGCGCTCAATATTGGAAAAAGAGCCAAATTCCAAGCCACTCATTGGGTGAGTGTCAATTTCGGGAACATGAATGACATTTACATAATTACCTAAAAACTCAGAACAATCTTCGTATAATGATCTAGACAATTCTGGGGTATCAACAATTAAAATAACTCCTTCATTTCTGACCCTTGAAATTGTAGAGGTTATAAAAGCTAAACTTTCACTTGGAGAATATATCTCTAATAAACTTTTATCTAAATTTGAAATCTTTTTTATTAAACTCTCTTTTTTATTGAGAATAAGATCTGAAAAAAATAGTTCGAATTGGTTATTATTTTTTATTTTGGATTGAACTTTCAAATTTTGACCTTATGCTTGGATATAAATCAACTTAAAACTATACTCTAAATTATAATCAAAAAAAATTTGAATATGATATGAAAAGAATTGTCGTAAAAATAGGATCACAAATAATTCTTAATGATGCTCAAGATAATAATTATAATTATCTAGATCAATTATTAAATGAAATCATTAATTTAAGATCAAAAGGTTTTGAATTTACTATAGTTACATCTGGTGCAGTCGCACTAGCAAAACATCATTTACTAATAAAAGGGTTAGAAAATTCAAATCAAACTTCCTCAAAACAAGCCCTGGCTTCTATAGGCCAAACATTTTTAATGGAGAAATACAGTAAGTTTTTTGAAGCTCATAATATTTATTGCGCTCAAGTATTAGCCGGTCGGGATAATTTTAATTCTAGGGTTGCTTATTTGAATATAAAAAATACCTTAGAGAAACTTTATGAATTAAATGTAATTCCAATAATTAATGAAAATGACGTCGTTTCAACTAAAGAAATTGAGGGTCGATTTTATGGAGATAATGACAGGCTTTCATCTGTAGTTGCGAATGCAATTAATGCCAATCTGCTGATTTTATTTGGAAAAATGGACGGATTATATACAGAAAATCCTGATATTAGCGATAAAGGAAAATTAATTAAGCGAGTAGATACAATTGATGCCACTATTATGTCTTATGCGAAAGATTCTGAAGATAAAATTGGTTCAGGAGGAATGAAAAGTAAATTAGAAGCAGCAAAAATATGCCTAGGGTCTGGAATTAGGTGTGTAATAACAAGCCCAAGAAATAATGTAATAGAAAAAATTATTAACGAAGATAGTATAGGAACACAATTTATACCTAATACTTCTAAATTAGAGAGCAAAAAGAGATGGTTATTTACTGGTGTATCTGAAAATAAAGGAATAATAATAATTGATGATGGTGCAAAAAAAGCTCTAGTTAGCAAAGGTGCAAGCTTATTGCCAGTTGGAATCTTATCAATTGAAGGAAAATTTAATAGGGGTGATATTTTATTAATAAAAGATTCAAAAAATAATGAAATCGCATACGGAATAACAAACTATGGCACTAAAGATTCTTTGATGCTAAAAGGGAAAGATTCAAAAGAAATAGATGAAATTATTGAAATTAATTATGGTACTGAAATGATACATAGAGATAATCTAGTATTATTAGAATCAACTAGTGAAAATAATCTATGAATTTAATATCAATTTGCAAGTCTGCAAGAGAATGCTCTAAAGAAATAGGCTCATTATCTAACTTAAAAAGAAATCAGATACTAAAAGACATATCTGAAAATTTAAATAGCCAAGAAAGCCTGATTCTTAGAGCTAATAAAAAAGACCTGGCCAATAATACGAGGCTACCGATTGAGATAAGGGAAAGGTTAATTTTAAATCCTAAAAAATTAAGAAATATTATTACTTCTATAAATAATATTAGGAAGCTAAATGACCCTCTTCTAAGCAATGAGGAATTCACTAGAAATGATGGCTTAGTGATAAAGAAACAACCCGTACCAATTGGCGTTATTGCAGCAATATATGAAAGTAGGCCAAATGTGACTATAGATATTGCATGCCTGTCTATAAAATCTGGAAATGTAGCTATTCTGAGAGGCGGGAAAGAGTCTTTAAACACAAATTTATCGCTTACTAAAATTATAAAAGAGGCCCTTAAAAAAAATAATGTTAGTTCTAATTGTATTCAATATTTAAAAGATCCGAACAGAAAATATATTAATGAAATGCTAGGTATGAATGAATATATAGATTTAGTTATACCAAGAGGCGGGAAAGAACTTGTAAATAATGTTTCAAGAAATGCAAAGATGAGGGCTATTTTTGGAGGAATTGGAGTAAGCCATTTATTCATAGATGAAAAAATAGATGAAGACTCACTTTTACCAATTTTAGAAAATGCAAAAACACAAGCCCCGAGTGTTTGCAATGCCTTAGATACAATCTTGCTTCATGAAAAACAACAAAATAAATTATTGCCAATAATAATTAATCATTTTATTGGGCTTGGAATTGAAATAAGAATTCAGCCAAAATTATTTCAAAAGGCAAAAAAAATAAATCCTTCGAAATTAATTAAGAAGGCATCAGAAAAAGACTGGGGTCAAGAATATTTAAATTTAATAGTTTCTCTAAAAACGGTACCTTCTATTGAAAGCGCTATAAAACATATTGATAGACATAGTTATGGACATACTGATGGAATAATCTCAAATATTATTAAAAATCAAAAAATATTTACTGAAAAAGTAAATTCTTCAGCTGTAACAGTAAATGCATCTACTAGATTTAACGACGGAGGAGAACTAGGGCTGGGAGCTGAAATTGCTGTAAGCACAACCAAAGTTTCGCCTAGAGGGCCCTTAGGCCTAAATGAAATTACATCATATAAATGGATAATTGTAGGGAAAGGTCACATTAGATCTTAGTAATCTAGGAACAACTTTCCCCATTTTGATTTTAATGCTTTCTTTACTCTCCCTTTTCCAATAAATCTAAGCCAATATTTATTATGATATAAATCGGAAGCAAAAAATGCCCATGGTGCAATCTTACTTCTTAAAAGAATTTTTTCTAAAGGCTTCAAAGGCCCCCAATAAATAAATTTTTGGCCTTTGCTAGCAAAAGTATTCTCACTAGATGAGTATTTCCAATTAACAGATGAAATATCCTCGCCTATAATATTAATTTCTGAAGGTTTTGCTACTCCAAGTGACATCTCATGGCATATTTTTAATTTATCGATTTTCATTGGATCAAAACCCATCATCTTAGCTACTACTGCATCAACAGAAACTTGATCATAGCCTCCTACAATAATATTTTTCTCTTTAATTCTCATTGCCCTGGGGCCTGGGCCATCTCCTGAAAATGCTCCATCAGAGACAGCAAAAATATTTTCATGTATATCATGCTGAATTTGTAATAAATCAACTAACGTTTCGTGAATTTGTGAGTGAGTCCAATGTCTATTTTGGTTAAGTAGCCCCCCAAATGCATTTTTCAAAGCTCCTGTCATGGTAGTAAAAACATGGGTCTTCATTGTTGGCATATGAATGATATTGCTTCCATAAAAAATTTTTGGAATCATGATACCTTCTTTAAAAATCTTATCTAAGACTAATAGTTTCTTTTTTGGCTTATACGCAATCGCTTCCGATTCAGGTGAATCGACAAGGACGTGAGGCACATTATATTTTTCTTCTACATGTTTATGCTTATTTTCAATTCTTCCTCTTTCAGGATCTACTACGACTGTTCCATTATGGGCAGCAATAACATTTGAAAATTTATTTTTTAAGAGTTCTTTAATTACGCCTTCAAGTTGCCATGGGGCAGTAGAGCAGCCAGGATAATACCTATCCCAAGAAATGTTTACTTTTAGAAAAGTATTTATGGATTTATCAAAATTTTCAGTAACCTTCGCCTTCTGTAATAGCCAAGAATAATCTTCTAGAATTGTTTCTGGTGCAATTTTCTTTACGAAAACAGTGCCTCGGTTTAAATTATTCATATCCTGTAAACTTAACTAAAATTTTATTGATTATGATTGATTCTCATACACACATATTACCAAACAAGCCAAATAAACTTATAGAAGAGTTTGGTGAAGAAAAAGTTCTTTTAGAAATGTTCAGTAATGAACAAAAAATTTCAACACCTGATGAACTGATGGAGAGTATGAATTTAAATAATATACAAAAATCAATTGTTTTGGGTTACGGATGGACAAATTTCAGCCTTCTTCAGGCATCAAATCAATTTAATTTAAATATTGCCCAAAAAAATACATCTAAATTAATTCCTTTTTTTTCAATCAACCCAATGTTTAAAGGAAATTTAGAAGAAATGGAAAAATGTATAAATCTTGGAGGCAAGGGCGCAGGAGAAATACACCCGTCAATACAAGAACTTGATATGTACGAGAAAAATATCTGGAAAGACTCACTCAAATTATTACAAGAAAATTCACTTCCATTAATAATTCATTCCTCTGAACCAGTAGGACATATGTATCCTGGAAAAGGAACCGCATACCCTGAAAATATATATAAATTTATTAAATTATTTCCAGATAATACAATTATTCTTGCACACTGGGGAGGAGGCTTATTATTTTATGAATTAATGAAAGAAGTAAAAGAAATATCTAAAAATGTATACTATGATACAGCTGCATCATCGTTTTTATATAATCCTAAAATATTTGAATTAGCAATAGATATAGTAGGATCAGAAAAAATAATTTTTGGTAGTGATTTTCCTATTTTAAGCCCCAAAAGAATATTAAATGAAATGAAAAATTTAAAAGAACAGGATTTAATGAATATTACTGAAAAAAATATAAAAAATATCCTAAATTTAAATTAATTATGCCGGAAGATAAATTTGTTTTATTAACCGGATCATCAAGTAAACTTGGAATACATATAGCTGAATTACTGGCAAAGAAAAATTATAATATTTTACTTCATTATTTTAAGTCTAAAGAAGAAACAATTTCGCTGTCAGAAAAACTAAAAAGTAAATTCAAAAAACAAAAATTTCTTCCAGTTTACATAGATCTTTCAAAAGTAAATTCAAAAACTAAACTAAGAAATTTAATCCCTATAAAAGCTAGTATGATCGGCGTAATAAATAACGCTTCTTTATATTTAAAAGATACTAAAAATAATTTTAAATTCGATGATTATCAAAAAAATATCAATATACATTTCCGAAATCCCCTAGCATTAATTTCTATTATTTTTGAAAATCATAAAGTTAATAATTCAGATTATTTTGCTATTAATATCACTGATGACAACCTAGATATTGATAATTATTATTCATATTCAAAAACTAAATCAATGCTATCTAAATATTGCACTGAAGCCTTAATAACAAATTTTAAAAATATTAGAATAATTGAATTTAAACCAAAAAAAATATTGCCTGCCAAAGACTCTTTAAAAAATATTACTTCTTTCAAGCAAGAATTTATTAAATTGTTAAAATAAGCCTATGGATATATTGGGAGAGTCTAAATTAAATAATAATTCTTGGGATTTTTTAACACATGCAGAAGGCCCCAAGGGAAAAATTGAGTTTACTCCTGAGCAATTAATTTCTGAGCCTAGCGGAAACCTTTTTGCACAAAGCCAAAATACTGGCATGGGCTGGGATCCAAAAAAATTATGGGGAACTCAATTTATGATTTTAAGTACATTGGGGGGCATGAGGGGAGATGATGGGCGACCTATAGCTTTGGGTCATCATACTGGTCATTTTGAACTTGGAATGCTTATTGAAGCTGTGGCTAATCAAATTAAAGATGACGATGGAATTCCATACAGCGCATATTGCTCTGACCCATGTGACGGCAGAAGCCAAGGGACCTCAGGAATGATGGACAGTCTTCCATATAGAAATGATGCGGCAATTGTTATGAGGAGGCTTAGCAGATCCATCCCTACTACAAAAGGTGTAATGGGAATTGCTACTTGTGACAAGGGTCTCCCTGCGATGATGATGGCTCTCGCTGGAACACCTGAAAAACCAACAATAATAGTGCCAGGAGGAGTTACTTTAGCTGTAGAAGAAGGAGAAGACACTGCAATGATTCAGTCTATTGGTGCGAGGTATGCTCAAGATGAAGTGACCCTTGAATATGCCCAAGATATGGGTTGTAAGACTTGTGCATCTCCTGGGGGAGGATGTCAATTTTTAGGAACAGCAGGAACAAGTCAAGTAATCGCAGAGTCGTTAGGTATGACACTTCCTCATGCTGCCCTCACTCCATCGGGAACAAATATTTGGCTTGATACTGGAAGAAGGTCTGCCCTTGCATTAAAAAATTTAGTAGATAACAAAATAAATACAAAAGCTATTTTAACCGACAAAGCATTTGAAAATGCAATGATAGTTCATGCGGCTTGCGGAGGATCTACGAATCTTATTTTACATTTGCCAGCCATAGCTCATGCTGTTAAAAGAAAAATGATGAAGGTAGATGACTGGACCCGAATAAACAAGCTAACACCAAGGCTTGTTGATGTACTTCCAAATGGACCAAAAGGATTTCCAACATCAGTTTTTTTCTCGTCAGGAGGTGTTCCTGAAGTTATGCTTAAACTAAGAGATGAGGGGTTGCTCAATTTAGATGTTATGACAGCATCCGGTAAAACTTTAGAAGAAAACTTAAATTGGTGGGAACAATCTGAAAAAAGACATTTTGTAAGAGACCAGTTATTAAAATCAAGAGGAATTGACCCGGAAGACGTT
>PBNX01000004.1 GCA_002723375.1 Dehalococcoidia bacterium | reverse complement strand
TTTATTTCATCTTTAAGAATCTCTAAAGACCTTGACCACAAGTTTTTTAAGTCCAACTATTTTTCCCTTCTTTCCCTAAAAATTGACAAAGAAATACACAGGATGCAAGTATTTGATTTCAAAATTTAGAGGCTTAAAATTATTAAAGCCATAACTGCAAAAAATTAATAAAATATTTATACAATTTATTACACAAACATAACATATGGTAAGGGACTTATGGCAATACCTTTTTTAAAAAAATATCCCCAAAATTTTGGGAAATTTATTAAAAAGCTGTTCTTTTTTTCACAGGCTAGTTTAAAAGAACAAATGTTCTTTTATGTTGTAAGATAAAAAATATGAAAATCATTTTTTTTGGTACAGATGAAAATGCGCGTTTGGTTTTACAAACCCTTCTCATCTCACTTCATAATATTCTATTGGTTGTGACGGCCCCAGATAAAATAAGGTCTAGAGGGACTAAGAAATCTCCTGCGCCCGTTAAAAGGTTTTGCGTTGATAATAAAGTCAGTTATTCTGAAGAAATTCCTGAGGTTAAGGATTTAAATAACCTGTCTCCAGATATAATAATAGTCGCTTCCTATGGAAAAATAATTCCTAGTGAAATTATCAACTTGCCTAAATACGGCTCATTAAATTTACATCCTTCATTTCTACCAAAATATAGAGGCCCCTCTCCCGTCCACACTGCCATTAAAAATGGAGACGAGTCTTTTGGTGTGTCAATAATTAAGCTTTCAGAAGATATTGATGCTGGTCCAATTATTATGCAAAAAGAATATGACCCTGCAGACAATTGGGAAAAGAATACTCCAAAAAAAGGACCTTTCTTGAATGTTTTACGACCAAGTACTAAGTTACTAACAACATCCCTTTTTATTGAAGGGACTGAAGAAATCCTAAACATATTAGAAAAGCCATCTATTATCAAGAATGCAAAAGCACAAGATCATTCTTTAGCAACAATGACAAAAAAAATAGAAAAAAAAGATGGGCACATTAATTGGAATAAACCTAAACGAGAGATAGAGGACCTTATTAGAGCCTTTAATGATGGCAATAATTCTTCTTATTCATATTTAGATGGACAAAGAATAAAAATTCTAAATTTGGGCCTTGCTCCTCTAGAAGATTACTTAAAGGATGTGTCACGCCTTCCGGAAAGGAAAGTGGGGTCAATTGTTTATTTTCATCAATGGCAAAAATCAGACCCATTAATTGTAACAACTAAAAACGACTATATTGTTATCAATGAACTACAACTCGAGGGAAAAGCAAAAATCTCTGGAGAAGAATTTATTAATGGGACATTAAAACAAAAAAATAATTACTCTTATGAAAACCCCCCAATATTAAACTAAACTTTTAAACTTATTTTGTGAGTTATGTTAAATATACAGTTCTATTTTTTATTAAGCTGAGGGCTCTATAACAGTTATCTCTCTTCTTGCAAGGTGGCCTCGAACAGTAGGCATATTTTCTTTCCACCAATCACTTCCGTAAAAAGCGTCCTCTTTTACTTTAATATCTTCAAGGCTTTCATAGGTTCTAATCCATATAAACCTTTCTTTCTCTTCGTCCATCCAGGCGGACTGTATGCCCATTCCAAACTCAAGAGTTTTAGGTGCAATTACTTCATGAAAAAGCTTCAACCAACTTTCTGCCATTCCTTTGTTAATTGTATATATTCTTAATTGTCCAACCACTGATTTACCTTTCCTGTTTTTTCTGTAATTATATTAAATATCTTTATATAAAAGAATAGGAAAAAAGAAGGTAATATGAAAATAGAAAAAGTTGAACTAAGGGAATTAAACGGAACTCTTAAAACAGAAAATATTTTTTGGGAAGAAAGGTTAGTGAGACCTATAGACATATACCCAGAGCACAGAGTTGAGAATTTTAATGAAACTAAATTTGGGAGCGCTCAAGAAGGGCATGAATATCCTATTTCTGCAATATTTATTGAAATTAAAACTGATGAGGGTGTCACGGGAATTGGGGGCCCTATAGATAGGGCTCAAGCATATTTAATAAAAGAGCAGCTGGTTCATTTACTAATAGGAAAAGACCCATTAGCAATAGAATTAATTTGGGATCAGATGCACAGGTTTCAAGTTCATGGAAGGCAAGGGACACCAATGCTTGCTTTAAGCGCAATAGATTGCGCATTATGGGATCTTAAAGGAAAGTACTACAACACACCTGTGTACAAATTAATCGGAGGACCAACTAGAGCTGAAGTTCCAGCATATGCGAGTATGCTTGGCTTTAGTGTTGAAGACCTTGGGTTAGTAAGAGAGAGGGCAGAACAATTTAAAGAGATGGGATACACCGCACAAAAATGGTTTTTTAGGCACGGACCCATGAGTGGTTATGAAGGAATTAAAAAGAATGTTGAAATGGTTAAGACGCTTAGAGAAGTATTAGGAGAAGACTATGATATTATGCTTGATTGTTGGCAAAGCTGGAATTTAAATTACGCAGTTAAAATGATTGCGCGTATTGAAGAATATGAGCCTAGGTGGCTTGAAGAGGTTGCTATGCCTGATAGAATTGACACCTATAGACAGGTAAGAGAAAGCACTTCTATTCCGATTTCAGGAGCTGAACATGAATATACAAGATGGGGATTTAAAAGGTTTGTGGATGAGGAAGCGCTTGATATTTTGCAACCCGATATATATTGGGCTGGAGGTCTAAGCGAAACACTAAAAATAGCAAACTATGCAACAATACATGATTTAATAACAATACCTCATGGACACTCATCTAGAGCTGGAATAAATTTTTCACTAACTCAGTCACCTGTTCATACCCCATACCAAGAATATTTAGTTAAATGGAATGATATTCATCAATTTTTCTTAAAGACTCCAGTTAATCCAAAAAAAGGATTCATAGAAATTCCTAAAGAAATAGGCTTAGGCATGGAGATTGATGAAGCAAAAATAGAGTCAGAGTCAATAATCAAATAATTGACTTTGATCTTCTTCGGCCTCTAAATCTTTTCTTGGTTGGGCGAGGCTGACTGATATTATCATTGTCTCTTTTAGGAAAACTGAACAAAGAGTTGTTTTCTATTTTTTTTGGCTTCTGGGTTTTTATTTTTTTTGTAGTTAAAGTTCTGGCGACTGGTTTTATTTTTGATTCTTTGTTTAGGTACTGACCTGTAAAAGAAGCATTAATTGCAGCTATATTTTCAGGCGAGCCTTCCCCGATTAACTTGCCGCCGCTTTCTCCTGCGCCAGGCCCAAGATCAATTATCCAGTCTGCATTTTTGATCACATCTAAGTGGTGTTCTATTAGAACGACGCTATTTCCAGCATCTACTAGTCTGTGTAATATTTTTATAAGAGAATTGCAGTCTTCAAAAGAAAGCCCTGTAGTAGGCTCATCCAAAATAAATAGTGTCTTTCCTGTTGCTCTTTTGGAAAGGTATGTTGAAAGCTTAACTCTCTGGGCTTCACCACCACTTAAAGTGGTTGCAGGTTGCCCTAATTTTATGTACCCAAGCCCCACATCACTCAATGTTTCAAGTTTTTTATAAATGGATTGGTAAGGAGAAAAGACTTTGAGTGCTTCGGATACTGTTAAGTCTAGGATTTCAGAAATCGAAAAACCTTTAAATTTTATTTTTAGTGCCTCCTGATTATACCTATTTCCTTTGCAGTCTTCGCAAGGAACATTTACATCCGGCAGAAACTGCATTTGTATTTCATTGTATCCAGCCCCTTCACAGTTCTCACATCGCCCACCCTTTACGTTAAAAGAAAAGCGACCAGCTTTATATCCTTTAGCTCTTGACTCAGGGACTGAAGCAAAGAGATCCCTAATTGGGCCAAAAAGCCCTGTATATGTAGCCGGGTTTGATCTCGGAGTTCTTCCAATAGGACTCTGATCAATATTAATGACTTTATCTAACTCAGACAGTCCTAAAATATCTTTATGTTTTCCTGGAATCTCTTTTGAATTGTAGAAATGTTTATATAGAGATTTGTATAGTATTTCATTTATTAGAGTGCTTTTTCCAGATCCAGAGGCACCAGTAACACACACCAATAACTGCAATGGGATTGTGACGTCAAGATTTTTTAAATTATTTTCTTCAGCGCCGAGAATTTGTATGTCCTTGCTTTTTTGTTTTAGCCTTCTTTTTTTAGGAATATTAATAATTTTTTTGCCTGATAGATATGCACCAGTTAAGGAGTCTTTAGATTTAATAATTTTTTCAATTGAACCTTGGGCAGATATATTCCCTCCTAAATTTCCTGCTCTGGGACCAAGGTCAATTATATGGTCAGCCGCACGCATTATTGATTCATCATGCTCTACAACTAAAATAGTATTTCCTAAATTTCTTAGCTCTAACAATGTGTTGATTAACCGATTATTGTCTACTGGATGAAGGCCAATAGAAGGCTCATCGCATACGTACATAACTCCTGTAAGACCCGACCCAATTTGAGAGGCTAGCCTGATTCTTTGCCCCTCGCCACCACTTAAAGTAGAGGTAGGCCTGTTAAGAGAAATATATCCAAGACCAACTTTATCTAGAAACTTAAGCCTCGAAGAAATCTCCTTAAATATTTGTGACCCGATTTTTAGCTCAGAGTTATTTAAAGAGTCAAAAGGTGATGATTTTTTTTCTTGGGAATCTTCTATCCACCTATAACATTCTTTAACTGAAAGGTCTGATACTTCAAAAATATTCTTATTTAATATTTTAACTGACAGGGCATCTTTTTTGAGCCTTTGGCCCTTACATTCAGAACATCTTTTTTGTGTCATGAAAGACTGAAGTGCATCCCTGACAGATGAAGACTCAGAAGAATGATACTTTTTTTCAAGAATATTAACTACTCCTGTAAATTTTGTTCGCCACACACTCTCTCCACCTCTTTTTGAAGAGTATCTCACAGGATAAACATCCTTTTTAGATCCATATAAAATTAACTTTAAAATATCTGGGGCTAAGTCCTTAACCTTTTCTTCAATAGAAAATCCATGGACCTCTGAAAGTGTTCTAATAAAATTATATTCCCATGCTAAACCGCCATTTTTTAGTGTCCAAGGGACTATAGCTCCGTCTATTAATTTTTTATTAGGATCTGGAATAATCATCTCGGGCTCAATTTGTAATTTGTATCCTAGACCAGAACATGGTTTACAGGCACCATAAGGAGTGTTAAATGAGAAGTTTCTAGGCTCTAACTCTTCTATGCTCACATCACATTTAGCGCAAGATAAATTTTCTGAAATTATAATATCTTCTTCTGAAGAGCTTGCTATAATCAGCCTTCCAGCGCCTAGAGCCAAGCATGCTTCTACAGATTCGTTTAATCTTGACCTGTCCATATTATTTTTTATAATCAGCCTGTCTACAACAACTTCGATATTGTGCCACTTGTTTTTATTTAATTTAATTTCCTCATCTAATTCATAAATATTTTCATCTATTCTTGCTCTTACATAACCGTCCCTTTTTATTTTTGTAATAATATTTTTGTGCTCCCCTTTCATATGTTTAATTAAGGGCGCCAAAAGCAGAATTTTTTTATTTTCTTCTAATTTAAGTACCCTTTCTGTAATTTCTTCAATGGATTGCTTAGAAACTATTTCACCGCAAGACGGACAATGCGGTTTTCCTATTCTTGAAAAAAGGAGTCTCAAATAATCATATATTTCCGTTACAGTGCCGACTGTAGATCTTGGATTTTTTGAGACTCCTTTTTGATCTATTGAAATAGCAGGGCTAAGGCCTTCTATTGAGTCGACATCAGGCTTTTCCATTCTTCCTAAAAATTGCCGAGCATATGCAGATAACGACTCCATATACCGTCTTTGTCCTTCTGCAAATATTGTATTAAATGCCAAGGAACTTTTACCCGAACCAGAAACCCCAGTTATAACAACAAATTTATCTCTAGGGATATCTACGCTTATATTATTAAGGTTGTTTTCTCGTGCACCCTTAACTTTTATTTTCTTTGAAATTGGCATTATAATTCACTAAAATTAACTGTTTTTAATTGTACACCTATTACGTCTCGAACTGAGTTCTGAATTAATTTCCTGCAGGTATCTATTTCTTTTTCTCTCAAATCTAAATTTGCTAACTCCATATATTTCTTCCTGCTTATCGTTCGGAGGAGAAGCTGCTGCTCTATGCTAACCTTAATACATTCATAGTGAATTTCTTTAGAATCAAAACAGTTTCCACAATAGAACCCGCCGGCTTTAGAAGAGAAGTAATGCTCAGCCCTTTCTAGTTTTTTATTACAGTTTGTACAATCAAAAAGCCTAATTCCAAAGCCTTGATATTTTAATATTTCAAATTCATAAATTAAAATATCTAAGTTTGGTATCTTTGAATTATGAATGTTAGATAGAGTTTTAATTAACAGGCTTAAAATATAAGAGTTGTCTTCATTTTCAGAAGATAAAGACTCAGAAAGCTCCATCATATACTGTGCTTTTAATATTAAATTATATTCTTTTTTTATTTCTAAGAATGAATTAATTGACTCAACTTGGGATACAGAATTTAAAGATTTGCTTGGCCTATAATAAAGGTTAACGTAATTTAAGGGCTCTATATGGCCAGATAATTTTGACTTTGGTTTTTTTGCTCCCCTTGCAATAAAATTCATAATTCCACTATCTGATATTAATGTAAAAATACGATCAGCTTCTTTGTAATTTGTGCATCGAGTTATAATTCCTTTTATGTGCTTACTAGTTGATTTCATCAATAGATGTTCTGTTTTGAAAAGCATTGGATAGAGTATTAAAATCAGAATATTCTAGATCTGTTCCAGAGGCCAACCCTCTGGCAAGCCTAGTAAGTTTAATATTAGTATAATTTTCAGAAATAATTTTATTTAAGTACATTCCTGTTGCTTCGCCTTCCAAAGTAGGATTTGTTGCTAAAATTATTTCTTTGGTTTCTCCTTTATTTAACCTCTTCATAAGCTCTTCAATTTTTAATTTTTCAGGGCCAATTCCGTTTATTGGAGATATTGCGCCGTGCAGAACATGGAATGAGCCATTGTGAATTCCCGACATTTCTATGGTTATTGCGTCAATGACATTTTCCACAACACAAATTTGGGAAGAATCTTTTTCGTAGCAATAACCACAATTATCAGAATTTTTATCATTAGTAATAAAACAACAAGTATTACAGAAGCTAAGATTTTCTTTTACTTCAGTTAAAGCTTCAGATAATTTTAATGTTTCCTCTTTATTTTGAGACAATACAAAGTAAGAGAGTCTTTGAGCGGTCTTGGGCCCGATGCCAGGTAGAGAAGAAAAAGCAATTATTAATTTTTGCACTTCTACTGGAAGAGAGTTATTGCCAGAAGTCATTTTAAAATAAGCCAGGGATTTTTATTCCGCCAGTAACCTTTTTCATTTTTTTCTGGGCAGCTTTATCAGCTTTCTCTGTAGCATCATTTACTGCATCCTTGATAAATTTTTCTAATAATGATTTATCTTTTTGTTCAAAAATATTTTCTGAAACCGTGACTTCTTCAATAGTTTTGCCTCCTATCATTTTAATTGATATACCTCCAGACGACCCCTCTGTTTCCATTTTAGCAATTTCTTCTTGAGCTTCTTTCATTTTTTCTTGCATTTTTTTTGCCTGTTTCATCATTGCATTATTAAACATTTTGCCTTCCTTCTTTATTTATCTTTAATTTTTGCACCCATTGAAATTGCATGCTGAACAATAGGCGTTTTAATTAAAGGGTTTTGTTCTTTTTTATCACCATTAACATTATCTTCAATTAAAATCTCAAGGTCTTTTTTGAAGAAATTATTTATAGTTGTTTGTACTTTTTCTCTAACCCTTCCATTTGATATTTCGTCTATGAAATTTTGCTTCATGGTATTACTTTTAAAAGTTAAAGAAATCGTATTGTCTTTAATTTCTGGTAAAACCGATTTTAATAAACCGCCGAGAAAATATTTATCTCCTTTTTCTCTTCTAAGGGCGGAACAAACCTCATCCCAGTCATTTTTAAAAGCTGGTTTTTTAGCCTCTACACTTTCCTGTTTAGCTTCTTGAGGGGGAGCTGNTTTTTTAGCCTCTACACTTTNCTGTTTAGCTTCTTGAGGGGGAGCTGGTTTTTTAGCCTCTACACTTTCCTGTTTAGCTTCTTGAGGAGGTTTTCCATATAAACATGCATCTATGACGGCAACTTCTAAGCTTATAGGAGGGTGCTCGTTAGAAGGGACCTTTGCATTTAAAATAATTGATGTTACTAAACTCAGATCCGCTAAAGAATATCTTTTTGATAGCTCTGTGAATTTTGTTATTGTATGTTCCGTTTCTTCTAAAAGATCAGAAAGATTGTTTTTTGTATATATCAAACCCCTCAAATTTTTCAGCAACCTGTCCTTAATCATTTTAGGATCAGTACCATTATTTACCTCATTTTGAATAAGGGTTAAAACCTTGTCGGGCTCTTTGTCTAAAATTAAAGAAAGAATTTCTAATGAGGAAGAAAAGGTTCCAAGGCCCAAAAATTCAAGAAGATGCTCTTCGTTTATAGCCTCTTCTCCAATTGATGAAATTTGCTGTAAGAGGTTTTCAGCATCTCTTAGGCTACCTGAAGAATTAACAGAAATTAGATCTAGTGCAGGACCATCAATCGAAATACCTTCTTCTTTGGCAATAAGGGATAAGTGATTTGAAATTTCTTTATGGCTTAATCTTTTAAAATCAAATCTTTGGCACCTAGAAATTATTGTTAGAGGTAGCGAATCAACTTCCGTTGTTGCAAGTATAATAACTACATTTTCTGGGGGCTCTTCTAAAAGTTTTAGAAAGGCTTGTTGCGCAGGTCCAGTTAAGCCATGAGCCTCATCAATAATATACACTTTTTTGGAGCCAATATTTGGGGCAAACAAGGCCTTTTCTTTAATATCCCTTATATCATCAATGCTTCTGTTTGATGCAGCATCTATTTCAATTAAGTCAATCATAGACCCTGCATTCATCGACGTACAAATTTCACAAAATTTTCTAGTTCCAACTTCTTGCATATTGCAGTTAGGAGAAGTAGTGCAATTTAATGCCTTTGCTAATATTCTAGCGGTTGTAGTTTTCCCAACACCTCTTGGACCAGAGAAAAGGTATGAGTGGCTTGTGCTCGATTTATCAATAGCATTTTTGAGTGTCTGAGTTATATGTTTCTGACCAACAATTTCGTTAAATGTTAGGGGTCTCCATTTTTGATATAAAACTCTATTATCCATTTCTGCCTTCTAATGATAGTTTAGCCTTTATGTGATCTAATTTTAAGTGTTTTATTATATCCACAGTTTTTATTATCATTTTTTGCTTCATTATTTTGTTCTTATGATCATAGCCTAAGAGGTGCAGAACCCCATGGGCGAGAATAATATTTAATTCTAATTCAATCCCAGTTTTATGTGTTTTTGCTTGTTCTATTATCTTAGGAAAGGATATAAAAATATCTCCTAAATATTTTAGATTTTCATTATTGGCAGTATTAATATCAGTCACCTTTCCTTCCTTCCAATTATTGTTGAAAGGAAAAGCTAAAACATCAGTAGGCTCCTTTTTACCTAAAAAATTATAATTAAGCTCTTCTAATTTTTTATTAGAAGTTATAGATAAAGAAATCGATTCATCATAATCATCTAATGCCCCATGGTTAATAGATGACACAATACAATTTCTTAAATTTTTTTTCTTGATGCTTGTATTAAATTCTGGATCAATCGAAATAAAAATATCATTCATTGTTTTAAATCAACTATCAAATTAGCATCTTCTTTAATAATTTTATATTTTGAAGTGAGAAGCATCGTTTGTTTATTGTATTCAGCTATTTCGTTTAGCTCATTTAGGCATTGCCTAATATAAAAATTTATTTCTTTTCTATCAAATCTTTTAACTTCTAAATAAGTTATAAAATTTATTAAATTAGGTATTACATTTTCAGATAGTTTTAATTTTATAGATCTATTATTAATTGAATAAGATAACATCTCAGTTTCTAGCAATAATTTTTTTGCCTCTTGTATGTAATTTTCAAGTCTTTTAGAATTTAGTTCATTCATAAATAGAATTTTGTTTAAGGAGTATTTTACATGAAAAGAGTAGGTTTTACGTTTAAGATTGAAGAATCTAAAATCAATATATATAAAAAACATCATAAAAATGTTTGGCCTGAGATGCTAGAAGCATTAAGAAAAAATGGTTGGAGGAACTATTCTATTTTTTTAAAGCCAGACGGAACTTTATTTGGTTATTTTGAAGCTGATAAAAGTTTTGAAGAATCACTTAAAGGCATGGAAAAGGAAGAAATTAACACAAAATGGCAAGAATTCATGAAGCCTTATTTTGAAGATATTAATGAAAATAGGCCAGATGAATCCATGATGGAATTAGAAGAAGTTTTTCACACTGATTAAAAAATTTAGGCTATATCAATGTTTTTTACTTCAAGTGCATTTGTCTGTATGAACCTTCTTCTTGGTGCTACATCGTCGCCCATTAATTTTCTGAACAATTCGTCTGCTGCCGTTGCATCCTCAGCTGTTACTTGAAGAAGCACTCTATTTTCAGGATCCATTGTTGTTTCCCAAAGTTGGTCCGCATTCATCTCTCCAAGACCTTTATATCTTTGTATGTTAACACCAGTATTGTCAGCATTAGATTCCAGGACGGATGGAATTTCCTTCCATGAGATTTTTGAAGATATGCTTTCATCACCTTTAATTACATCAAAATTATTTTCATTTATGTATTTTCCTAGTTTGTTATATAAAACTTTAAGCCTGTTTAATGTTGGGTGCTCAAAAATACTTCTTGTGACTTCAAAGCCTTCTATATTATGTGTAATTTCTGGAACTTCTTCTTGAGCCGGACCTTCTTCTTGAGCCGGACCTTCTTCTTGAGCCAGATCTTCTTCAGAATCATTATTTATTAAATCATCAAATGAGGCTTGAGGATCATTCGGAGGCTGATTTTCGATTTTAGGCTGATCAAAGCTCAGAGAATTTAATTCAGGGTCAGTAATCAATTTTTCAATCACGACGGAAGGTATTTCTAAGGATTCAAGACCTTTGTAGCTTTCTAAGTAATCTCTAATATTTGAAGCTAAAATTCCCAATTCAGCTTTTTCTAAATTTACACTATTGTCTTTATTGCCAATAATTTTTAATTTTCCATATACTTTTTCTGCCATCCACCCGTCTTTTTCTGATTCTGAGTAAAGCCACTGAGATGATTTGCCTTTTAAACCTTTATACAAAGGAGGTTGAGCAATAAATAAGTTTCCGTCTCCAATTAATTGGGGCATATTTCTATAAAAAAAAGTTAAAAGTAAAGTTCTAATATGGGCACCATCAACGTCTGCATCTGTCATTATTACTATTTTGTGGTACCTAAGCTTTGAAGCATCATAGTCTTCTAAGCCTATTCCAGTCCCAGTTGCAGTAATTAGTGCAGCAATCTCAGCATGGCCAAGCATTTTATCGGGCCTTGCTTTCTCAACATTTAATATCTTGCCTCTTAAAGGTAAGATTGCTTGAAAATTTCTATCCCTTCCTTGCTTAGCTGATCCCCCAGCAGAGTCACCTTCTACAAGAAAAAGTTCGCTTTTAGCAGGGTCTTTTTCAGTGCAATCTGCTAGTTTTCCTGGTAGAGCGCCACCCTCCATTGCATTTTTTCTGATTACTAGGTCTCTAGCCTTTTTGGCTGCCTCTCTTGCTCTTGCAGCAGTTGCCGCTTTTTCTAAAATTGATTTTGCATCTCCGGGATTATCTTCTAAATATTCAGATAATTGTTGGGTCATCAGAGAAGTAACAGCAGATTCTATTTCAGGATTACCAAGTTTTGCTTTGGTTTGTCCTTCAAATTGAGGCTCTCCTAGCTTTACACTTATAACGGCCATTAGCCCTTCTCTTACATCATCACCAGAAACATCTTTAAGATCATCCTTCAAGAGACCATTTTTTTTGCCATAATTATTTATTGCTCTTGTCAGAGATCTCCTAAATCCGGTTAAGTGAGTTCCTCCTTCAGGGGTTACAATGCAATTAGCGAATGAAAGAACATTTTCTTGAAAAGTTTCATTATATTGAAATGCAATATCAACAATAACAGGAGTATCCACTTTTGATTTTGAGTCATCTGGAGACAATGTCCCATTTATTGAGGCTATATTTTGATGAATAGGACTTCTTGATCTATTAAGGCTTCTTACGTAACTTTGAACACCGCCTGTAAACCTAAAGGTCGATGTATTATTGGGCCAAAGGCTGGAGTGAAAATTGCTCTTAAATCTAATAGTTAGCTTAGGATTTAAGTAAGCCATTTGCCTAAAGCGATCAGTTATTTTTTTGAAGTCATAGTCTATATTTTTAAAAATTTCAATATCAGGCATAAATGTGATTGAAGTTCCGGTTTCATTTTTTATTGAATCGTCTAATGGTGTTTTTTCAATTTCAGTTAATATTTTTCCTCTTGAGTATTCTTGTTTATTTAAATAACCGTCTCTTTTAACAAAAACAGTAAGGCGTTCTGAAAGAGCGTTAACTACCGAGGCACCAACACCATGAAGTCCTCCTGAAACCTGATATGATTTGCTTTCAAATTTTCCTCCGGCATGAAGAGTCGTCATCACTATTTCTAATGCAGATTTTCCTGTCCCCTTTTTTACATCTACCGGAATACCTCTTCCGTTGTCTGTGACAGTTACCGACCCATCCTCGTTCAGTATTATTTCGACAGTATCGCAAAATCCTGCCATAGATTCATCAACACTATTGTCTACAATTTCATGAATTAAATGCTGAACCCCCTCTAAGCCAGTTGTGCCAATGTACATACCTGGTCTTTTTCGGACAGCTTCAAGCCCTTTTAGTACTGTTATTTCTTCAGAAGTATATTTTGCGTTTGCCATTAAATTAATTTAAGTTGGTTAAAGTTAGGCCAAATTAGTTAAATATTGTTTATTTATTATATAATTATCCCAATTACAAATCCTTAAATATTAGATACTAAATAATACAAAATGATAAGCAAAGAAAAGCAATTCTTAATGTTGGCCCGAATGATAAGAATTCGTTTGTTTGAGTCTGCTTTGATAGAGTGCCAAAAGTCTGGAGAAATAGTGGGCAGCCTTCACACTTACATTGGAGAAGAGGCCGTGGCGGTTGGTTCTTGTGTAGCACTGAACGATGATGATTATATAGCTGGAAATCATCGTTCTCATGGACATCCCATAGCTAAAGGCGGAGATATTAATAAAGCTATGGCAGAAATATTTGGTAAGCGAGATGGCTATTGCAAAGGTAAAGGAGGCTCAATGCATTTAGCTGATTTCTCCATAGGTATTCTTGGAGAATCTGGAATAGTTGCTTCTTCAGTGCCAGTTGCAACAGGGGCAGCCTTAGCCGCAAAATTAAAAAATGAAGATTTTATATCATTAGTATATTTTGGAGATGGAGCTTCAAATCAAGGCGCATGTCATGAATCAATGAACCTAGCAGCTTTATGGAAGCTTCCAGTAATATTTGTTTGTGAAAATAATCAGTTTGCTGTTACCACTTCATACAAAGATTCTGTTTCAGTTGACCATATATCTGACAGAGCTTCTGCATATGGAATGCCAGGCGTATTAGTAGATGGCCAAGATGCCTTGGCAATGTATGAAGCTACAACTGTAGCAGTAGAGAGGGCTCGTAGTGGCGAAGGCCCAACACTTATTGAAGGATTGACTTATAGGTACGAAGATCATTCTCTAGGATTAGCCTCAGTCAGAAGAGATCAGTCATATCGAAGTGATGAGGAAGTTGAAAAATGGAGAAAAAGAGATCCTATTGAAGTGTTGAAGAGCAATATGATTAAACAAGAAATAATCACACAAAAAGAATTTGATCAGATTGAAGAAAAAGAAAAAATATCAGTAGAAAAAGCAGTTGATTTTGCAAGAAAAAGCCCATTTCCTGCACCTGAAGAATTGTATGATGATCTCTTCACAGATCCAATAGAATTTGCATAAATGGAGAAAATAAATTGAAAAATATTATGTACGTAGAAGCTCTTAATGAGGCCATTTTTGAAGAAATGAAAAGAGATGATGCGGTTTATTATATGGGCGAAGATGTAAGAGCATCAATTTATGGAGCTTCAAAGGGACTTTTTGAAGCATACGGAGAAAACAGGGTTCTGGATACTCCGTTATCAGAAAATGGTTTCATTGGTGCAGCTGTTGGATCTAGTCTTGTTGGCATGAGGCCAATTGTTGAAACTTTAACTAGTTTTATGTGGGTTGCTATGGATCAATTGATTAGTCAGTTAGCAAAAATGAAATATATGTTTGGCGGCCAAGCATCATTGCCTGTCACAATAAGAGCAGTAATGTACTACAATGGCGCAGCTGCCGCCCATCATTCTGACAGAAGCTATCCAATGTTTATGAATATGCCTGGAATAAAGGTAATTGTGCCTACTTTTCCTGAAGATGCAAAAGGCCTAATGAAAACCGCTGTAAGAGATAATGATCCTTGTATTATTTTTGAGGATGGCAATCTTGGGGGAATTAAAGGAGATGTTCCAGATAATAAAGACAATGAACTTTTAATTCCTTTTGGAAAAGGAAAATTATTGAGAGAAGGCACTGACTGTACCGTTGTAGGAATAGCAGGAGGAAATATTCATGCACTGAATGCAGCAGAAACCCTTGAAAAGGATGGCATATCTGTTGAAGTAATAGACCCAAGAACACTTGTCCCCCTAGATAAGGAAATAATTTTAAATTCTGTTGAAAAAACAGGAAGATTAGTTGTTGTAGACCCGGCTCATAAAGTTTGCAGTGCCGCTAGTGAAATAATTTCAATTGTAAGTGAACAAGGTTTTTGGAATTTACAGGCCCCTCCAGCTAAAGTTGCAGCAGAACAAGTTCATATACCTTTCACTCAAGCTTTAGAGCCCCTTATATTTCCAACAGAAGAAAAAATAATAAATGCTGTGAAAGGCACGCTTGAATAGAGTTACTTATGGCTACTAATGTATATCTTCCACAATGGGGCATGGGCATGAACGATGCAACGATTATAAAGTGGTTAACAAGAGAAGGTGATTTAGTAAAAAAGGGAGACCAGTTAGTAGAAGTAGAATCATCAAAGGTTAATGCAGAGATAGAAAGTCCAGAATCCGGAAAAATAGGAAAAATCTTGTATGAAGAAGGACAAGTAGCAAAAGTCGGAGAAATTTTAGCAATTATTATTGGTGAAAATGAAACTTTACCTGATGAAAATAATTCTGAAGCCAGCAAAGAAGATAATTCTGAAATTAAACTACCCAGTACTTCAAAAAAAATAAAAGAGACTGTTCAAATAACTCCAAGGGCAAGAAAATTAGCTAAAGAATTAAATATAGACATATCTTTAGTTAAAGGAACTGGACCAAATGGCAGAATACTAGATGATGATATAAAAAGTTTTAATTCAGATAATTCTAAATCTTCAGAAATAGCTGAAAATATTTCAGGGATAAGAAAAGTAATAGCTACAAGAATGACTCAAAGCAATGAAATTCCTTCGGTAACATTGGTATCTAAGGTTGTTTTAGATAAGTTTAATGAGTATCAGAAAATATTAATTTCTGAATGGAGGAAAGATAAAATAAGGCCAACTTCCCAAGATTTACTAATAAAGTGTTTAAGTAATGCAATTAAAAAATACCCAGTATTTAATTCTCATTATTTGAACAATGAAATAAAAACATTTGATGATATTAATATAGGTTATGCTTTTGCAGCCAAACAAGGATTAGTGGTTCCAGTAATTAAAAATACAGAAAAAAAATCAATAATTGAAATCGCGAAAACTATAAGAGAATACTCAAAAATTGAAAAAACTGGTTTTAAGCCAGAGCATTTCAGTGACGGAACCTTTTCAATTACAAACCTTTCATCAACAGTAGTTGATTATTTTGATCCTCTAATAAATCCTCCGCAAGTAGGAATTATAGGAATTGGGCGAACTTTAAATGAACCTTCAATTGATCAAGGAGAATTAAAAGATAGAAAAGTAGCACATATCAGCCTAACTTTTGATCATAGGGTTGTAGATGGCTTTCCTGCTGCAAAATTCTTAGAAGAAATAATTAAAAATATTAATGAACCTTCAATAATTGATGGATAAAAATAGAGATTTTTCATCTGTAGGGATTATTGTAAATCCCCTGTCAGGAAAAGATATAAGAAGGCTAGTTGCAAGTGCTTCTGTAGTTTCTACTCACATGAAATCTAATGAGATTTTAAAATTATATGCTGGCCTAGCTGCATATAACATTAAGAAAGTCTATGTTATGCCCGATTATAGCGATATTTCTAGGAGAGCACGAGAGCAGTATTCAACAAAAATTGAAACAATTTTAATAAACACAAAAATATTAGATGTAGAAGAAACTACAATTCAAGCTGCGAAAGAAATGGAGGCAAAAAAAGTAGGTTGTATTATTGTTTTTGGTGGTGACGGAACATGTAGATTAGTATCCAAACATTTAAAAGAAACCCCTATTCTTCCAGTCTCAACCGGAACTAATAATCTATTTCCTTTAAATTTAGAAGGAACTGTTGCTGGAATTGCTGCTGCAAAATTTTGTTTATTAAAAAATCTAGAAAAATACTCCAATAGAGAAAAAAAATTAGAAATTTTTAAAAACAATGAATTAGTGGACTCTTCTTTAGTAGATGTTGTTATTTCAAAAACTCCTTATATTGGATCGAGAGCAATTTGGGATATAAATAATGTTGATGAAATTTTTATATCTAAAGTTAGCCATGAAGGGATAGGATTTTCATCAATTGGTTACTCATTGATAAAGAAAGATTTAAGTTTTAATAGAGGTGTTCACATTTCTTTGGGCCAGAATGATTATGGTAATCCTAAAAAAATAATGTCAGCCATAGCTCCTGGAAAAATTGAAGAAATAGAAATTTTGGGCTGGAAAGAATTTAGTGATAATAAGAAAATAAGTGTTAAATTGTCTTCAGGAACTGTAGCATTAGATGGGGAGAGAACAATTGAGTTTAACCCTTCTCAAAAAATAAGTGTTAAATTAAATATAGATGGCCCTTATTGCCTTAAAGTAAAGGAAATATTATCAGCTTAGAATCAAAAATTTGTATTGAAGCAGTCAAAAAAGCTGGAAATAAATTGAAAGCTTTTCAAGATAAAAATATTGTTTCTGGTCTGAAAAAATGGAATAAACATGAAGCAGGACTTGTAACTGAGGCAGACTTAATTTCAGAAAAAATTATAATTGAAACAATCAGCTCTAAATCTTCGTTTCCTATACTTTCAGAAGAATCTACAGAAGAATTTACTTTTATTGATAATGAAAATTTTTGGGCTATAGACCCTCTATGTGGAACTGTCCCATTTAGTAATTCTTTGGATACTTGGGGGCTAACTGTTTCTTTTTTTTCATCTAATAATTCTTCGGTTGGCGCTATAATGTGTCCTTCATCAAATGAGATTATTTATTGTGATGAAGAAAATGTTTATAAAAATGCAGATATTTTAACTCCAAGACCTAATTTTCCAGAAATAGAAGACATGACTCTATGTCTTGAGATTGAGAAAGGAAAAAATTGGGTGGATTTGTTCAAAAATGAACTAGATTGGGTAAAGAATTTTTCATATGTTAATTCTTTCGCATCTGCAGTTTATCCCGGCTCTCAAGTAATTAAAGGAAATTTGCCCATCATGGCTATTTATAATATTTCATTAGAGCATGTAGGAGCCTTAATATTAATAGGAAATAAGTTAGGAATTAAATCTACTGATCTCAAAGGAAATGAGCTTAACGTGAATGAATTTAAAAATAATACACCTGAATGGTTTATCTTTGGATGGCCTGATGCCTTAGAAAATTTAATGAACAAAATAAATTAATAAAAAAATAAAAGAGAGGTAAAAAATGTATAAAATTAATCATATACATCTTAAAAGTAAGGATCCTGAAGCAGATGCTAATTGGTTTCAAAAGGCATTTAATTTTAAGATAACGAGTGATGAAGTTCGTGCGGTTGGAGATCGATTTATTTCATGTGAAAGTGAAGGTGGCTTGCGTGTAAATATTTCTGGCGAAAGAACTAATGAAAAGCTGGGTCCTAGCGATGCCGATCCACATTATGGACTTGAGCATTTTGGTTTTGATTCTTCTGATATTAATGCCGATATATCGAGATTAGAAGGAATGGGTGCAGTATTAGCTGAAGGCCCAATTGATATGCCAAATGGAATGCAAATAGCTTTTATTAAAACTCCTGGAAATGTAAGACTTGAATTAATTCAGTGGCCAGGCTAAATTTCGTTTACTGTCTGCAGTAGAGCATTAATATAACCATAACAGTAAGCAAAAGCAGTCATTTTTGGATCTTTTGCGTTAATTTGAGGAACATGGTCGGGCATTAACATATAGGGATAATTCACTTCTTTATAGACTCTAATAGCTTCGTACATATTTATAGAACCCTCATCAGGGAAAACTTCTGTAAAGTTTAATTTACTACCTCTAATATTTCTGAAATGAACATTAAAAATTTTTTTTCTTTCTCCAAAATATCTAATCACATCAAAAATTTCTTCTCCTGGGTTTTCCATCATTTCAGTAATAGTTCCTTGGCAAAAATTTAAACCATGAAAATCATTTTCTTTAATAGAAATAAACTTTTTCAGCCCTTCAACAGTTCCTAGAACTCTTGTTACACCTTTGAAGCCAGGAGGCGTGTATGGATCATGAGGATGACAAGCTAATCTAATTTTATTTTCTTCAGCTACTGGGACAACTTTATCTAAAAAATACTCTATTCTCTCCCAAAATATATCTTCAGATACTTTTCCAGCAATCGTGTCTGGTGAATTTTTGTCAGCATTCTCCCAGTTAAAAGTTGAAAGCTTTGCTCCACCTCTGCCTAATTCACTTTCAGTTCTTGGTATTCCTATAATATTCAAGTTATATTTTACAGCGGGTATTTTTGCGTCAGAGCACATCTGGATTATTTCGCATATTCGATCAATTTCAATATCTCGTTCTGGGCTTTTGCCAGTAAGTATGTTATAAAATTCTCCACTTTTTGCTCTTTCATCTAAATCTCTAGAACTTAAAGGGAGTTGGACCATATCTAATTTAAGTCCATAAGATTCAACTTTTTCTTTGTATTCTTTTAGGTTTGAAGATGTCCAATTTTGATGAGATATTTCAGGAAAGCCATTTATATGATTTACTCCTAGTTGCTTGAAGGTTTCATAGTCAGCATCAGTTCTTGCTCCAAATTGCGTGCCTAAATGCATTACGCTGACCTTTCAACATAAATAGTTTTTGATTGAGTAAAAAATTCTATAGCTGCCTTTCCTTGCTCTCTTGCGCCAGAAGAAGATTCTTTCATTCCTCCAAAGGGAACTTGAGGTTCAAGGCCTGCAGTTTCTCCATTTATTTTTACAATTCCAGCATTAATATTATTTGCAAACTCCATTGCCAAATTTAGATTAGATGTAAAAATTCCTGCACTTAAACCGTAAGACGTTTGATTAGCTATTTTAATTGCATCCTCATAGCTTTGAGTGTTAATCAGTGCTAAAACAGGACCAAAAATTTCTTCAGTAGCTATCATAGAATTAGGGTCGACGTCACTAAATAATGTCGGCTCAACAAAGTTTCCTTTTTTAAAATCTCCATCATTCAAAATATTCCCGCCAAATAGTAAATTAGATTTTTCTGATTTAGCTTGATCAATTTTTTGACTAATATTTGATAAAGATTTTTTATCAATTACAGGAACCACTATATTATTAGGATCCATTCCAATCCCCACCTTCATTGATTCAATTTTGCTTATTAATATTTTTGTGAATTCATCTTTTATCTGATCACTAATAATCGCTCTTGATGTTGCAGTGCATTTTTGACCAGAATATTTCATTGCTCCAGAAAGAGTAGTTTCTGCGGCTTGCTCTAAGTTTGCATCAGGCATTACTATCACAGGATTTTTACCACCCATTTCAAGTTGATATTTCATTCCATTCTTTGCACACTTAACAGCAACATTTTGGCCAACATAAGTTGATCCAGTAAAGCTGAGAGCATTAGTATAAGGATGGTCAATAATAGCATCCCCTAGTTCTGATCCAGATCCAGTAACTAAATTGTATACACCTTCTGGCAGCCCAGCAGCTTCCCATATTTCAGCGATCATTGAGCCTAATAAAGGAGTAGAAGAGGCAGGCTTATGAACAATTGTATTTCCAAAAACTATAGCTGGAGCCATCTTCCATATAGGGATAGCTAATGGAAAGTTCCAAGGGGTAATAAGCCCCACCACACCCAATGGCACCCTTGTTGTATACAATAGGATATTTGCATTAACTGATGGAACAACATTTCCAACAGGATCGGAACCTTGCGCAGCATAATATCTCAATAGAGCGACAGACCTTCCAACCTCTCCTTGGGCTTCTGCTATAGATTTACCACATTCTTTAGTTATGGCTTCTGCATATCGTTCTGAATTCTTTTCAAGCCATGATGATGCTTTATAAAGGAAATCGCCTCTTTGAATTTGAGACATTTTGCTCCATGAGTTAAAGCTATCATATGCACTATTGATAGCTAGATTAGCATCCTGTGCACCTGAACTAGCAAATTTGCCAAGTACTTCTGTTTCATCAGCAGGATTAGTACTCTCAAAATATTTTTCTGTTATTGGATCAACCCATTTGTTATTAATATAATTTTTGAATTCTTCAGTCATACTTACTTCCAGATTGTTTTTTTTAAGTGATTTGTCCTTGATTTTTTTATAATAACAGATTTTTTTTCTATGTAACCCATATACAAACATCCTGCAATTATTGATGAATTTGGGGCCTCTATTATTTTTCTTAACCCTTTTACTTTTATTGGTTTTCCTGTAGACCAGCCTATTCCTATTCCCAAAGACCATGCATACAATGACATATTTTGAATTGCAATACTGGTTG
>PBNX01000003.1 GCA_002723375.1 Dehalococcoidia bacterium | reverse complement strand
TGTTAGTAATGAGAGAGCAATTATATGTTGAGATAGCAAGGCTTAGCGGAACTTCAGGTTTTTCAATAATGTTCAAAGAAATGTTACCAAACCTGGCTCCTTACATCGGTGCATCACTTGTAGGTTCAGTTGCTTCAGCAATCTTAGCTTCTGTTGGTCTTGAAGCATTAGGCTTAGGCCCATTCGATAGCCCTACATTAGGCATGACAATTTATTGGAATATACAATTTTCATCTATATTGCATGGTATGTGGTGGTGGTTTGGTCCTCCAATATTGGTATTGGCAATGATATTTGTTGGTTTATTTTTAATAACGGCGGGGTTGGATGAATGGTCTAATCCTAGGTTAAGGAAAAGAGTATGACAACTAAGCAAAAAGCATCATCTAAAAGTGCATCAAATTCTGGTATAGGAATAGATGTTAAAGACCTTAAAGTTCACTATGATACTCCAGATGGAGTTGTAAAAGCCGTTGATGGCGTTAGTTTTTCTCTAAGACAAGGTGAAAGAATGGCTTTAGTAGGCGAGTCTGGGAGTGGAAAAAGTACATTAGCAATGGCTCTAATGAGACTTACAAGAGCACCTGGAAGAATTGCTGGCGGGCAAGTAATTGTTGGCGGGCAAGATATGCTGGACTTAGATGAAGAGGAAATGAGACTTCAAAGATTAAATGAAGTTGCTTTAGTGCCTCAAGGTGCAATGAATTCTTTAAACCCTGTAATGAAAATAAAAAACCAATTGCTTGATGGGCTATATGATCATCAAGTAAGAGGTGATGACAAAATGTCTAAAGAGGACCAAATTCAAGTTGTTGAAAAACTCTTAAATGCTGTTGACTTAGCTCCTGGAGTTGCTGAAATGTATCCTCATGAATTAAGTGGAGGCATGAAACAAAGAGTAGCTATAGCAATAGCCACTTCTATGCAGCCTAGAATTATTGTAGCTGATGAGCCTACAAGCGCATTGGACGTCGTTGTTCAAAGAAACGTAATGCAAACCTTAGGAAGGTTGCAAGAAGGCTTGCATGCATCAATAATACTTATAGGGCATGACATGGGTTTAGTTGCTCAATTTTCAGACCATGTTGGAGTTATGTATGCTGGAAGGCTAGTTGAGGTAGGCCCTGTGAAAACGGTATTTAAATCTCCTAAGCATCCATATACAAGACTTTTAATCAAGAGTCTTCCTACATTAAGTAACAAGAAGGAATTTGTTGGAATTCCCGGGCTCCCTGCAACTCTTTTGAATCTTCCTGAAGGTTGTGCCTTTTGCTTAAGAATAGGAAAAGAAACACCTACTAAAATTCCTTGGGTAAAGGTTGAAAAGGATCACTTTATTCAAGAATGTAAAACTTGTGCTAATTACGGAAATTAGGAGAAAAAAATGCCATCAGTATTAGAAGCAAAAAATGTTACAAAGGTATTCGGAGGAGGTTTTCTTAGTCGAGAAGAAGAAAATGTCGCTGTAAACGATATTTCAATGAGCCTTGACCAAAAAAATCCAAAAATTATAGCTGTTGCTGGTGAATCAGGTAGCGGAAAAACAACATTAGCTAGGTTGTTATTAGGTATTGCTTCCCCAACAAGCGGCTCTGTAGAATATGACGGAAAAGACCTTACAGAGATTTCCAGATCTGAGAGAAGAGAGTTTAGAAGAGAAGTTCAACCTATTTTTCAGGATCCATATGGTTCGTATAACCCTTTCTATAAAGTGGATCATGTGCTATTTAGTCCAGTTAACAACTTTAAAATGGCAGAAAGCCGAGATGAAGCTGTTCATATGGTTAACCAAGCCTTAGAAATGGTAGGTTTGGTTCCAGCAGAGACCCTGGGAAGGCTGCCTCATCAACTTAGTGGTGGACAAAGACAAAGGGTTATGGTTGCTAGGGCCCTATTATTAAAACCAAGAGTAATTTTAGCTGATGAGCCTGTTTCTGCAGTTGATGCATCTTTGAGAGCGACAATATTGGATGCTGTGTCTAGGTTAAATAAGGAATTGGGCATTGCAGTAGTGTATGTTACTCATGATTTAACTACTGCATACCAAATTAGTGATGAAATAATGATTTTATATAAAGGAAATTTAGTTGAGGCTGGTGATGTGGAGACTGTAATTAAAAAACCTAAGCATCCCTACACCCAACTTCTTATTGATTCTATTCCTGAGGCTGACCCTAATAAAAAGTGGGGGAAATTGGATATGAATAAAACTCAAGAGAAAATCGTAACAGCGCCTTCAGTGGGATGGAGAAAATAGCCCCCAGAGCAAACGGAGATAATTTTTATCTCAAAATTACTACTTTAAATATCTAGTGAGTAATCTAAGAAAAAAAGCAGTTTTAGTTTTAGATATTGGCACATCATTTGTAAAAATAGGACTCTTTGATTTAAATGCAAATCCAATTGAAGGCCGTAATATTAAATTTGAACATTGGATGACTATAAAAACAGATGGCACTTATACTTTTAATGCTCTAGAATCTGCTCAAATCATCGAGAGAGGCGTTGATGAGTTAATATCAAAAAGCTCAGGATATGAAATAATTGCATTTTCAACTGATACGATGGCTAGCACAATCGTTGGCCTTGATAAAAACAACACTCCTGTTACTGATGTGTTTACTTATGCAGACACTAGGCCATATAGGCAATTATCAAAACTTAAAGAAGGTGTTAATCAAAAAGTTTTTTATGATGATACCGGGTGCCCAATGCATACCTCTTATATACCTTCAAGAATTATTTGGTTTAAAGAAAAATACCCTGAAATAGATAAAAAAATAAATATTTGGACTGACTTTTCAAATTACCTACTAAGAAGGTGGATGCAAAATAAAGATATTGATATAAGTTATTCAGTTGCAAGTTGGACAGGATTGTTTAATAGAAAAAAATTAACTTGGTATGTTCCTGGGTTAAATTTTATTGATTTAAAAGAAAATAAACTTCCTAACTTAAGCCCTTACACAAAAACAGTGGAAGGACTGAATCCAGAATATTCAAAGAGATGGGGTCAGTTAGAAAAAGTGCCATTTTTCTTACCTGTAGGTGATGGAGCTTCTTCAAATATAGGTGTTGGCTGTAATTCAGAAAATAAAATAGCCTTATCTATTGGAACAACAGGAGCATTAAGGGTACTAACTAATAAATCAAAAATAAATATTCCGCAAGGATTGTGGAATTATAGATTAGGCGAAAACTATAACTTATTAGGAGGCGCATTTTCTGAAGGCGGGAATGTGGGATTATGGTTAAAGAAATTAATGAATATTCATCCAAATGCAGACTCAAATTCAATTGATGAAATAAATGAAAGTGAATCTAACCTAGAATTAGAAAATATGCTTTTGAGATCAAAGCCTGATAGTCATGGGCTTACTGTTTTACCTTTTTTAGCTGGAGAAAGAGCAGTTGGATGGGCTGAGAATGCGACAGGTACTCTAACAGGCATGAGGCTGTCTACAACAAAGGCAGAAATTTACCAAGCTTTTCTTGAAGCAATAGCATACAGATTTGGTTTAGTTTCAAAGAGACTCATGACTTTATTGCAAGAAGATTGTTTGGTTGTTGCATCGGGTGGGGCTGTTCAGTCATCAAAATATTGGCTTCAAATGCTGGCAGATGTTTTAAGTATGAGGGTAGGGGTGTCAAATGTTCCTGAGGATACTGGTAGAGGAACGGCTATTCTAGCACTAAATGCTATGGGTATATCAAAGTCATTCAATGACTATGATTTTGAAGTTAGTGAATTTTATGATCCAAATGAAAAAAATATGATTGCATATCAGAATGCTATGAATAGACAGGAAGAACTTTATTCAAAAATATTTAACTAGCCTTTTTTATAGAATGCCCTCCAAATTGATTTCTAAGTGAAGCTAGTATTTTAAATCCGAAAGAATCGTTTCTTCTTGAATAGAATCTCGAATATAGCGAAGATGTTATTGCATGAGTTGGAACATCTAAATCTATCCCTTCTTTTATTGTCCATCTTCCTTCTCCAGAGTCTTCTACATAGGGGGCAACATTTGATAATTCAGAATCTTCCATTAAAGCATTATTCAAAAGATCCAAGAGCCATGACCTTACTACGCTTCCATGTTGCCAAAGAGAAGTTATTTTAGCTAAATCAAGATTAAATTCCTCTTTTTCATGTAGTATTTCTATTCCTTCAGCCATTGATTGCATCATTCCATATTCAATGCCATTGTGAATCATTTTTACAAAATGCCCTGAACCACTTGGGCCCATATATCCATACCCTTTCCCATCAGTGGCAAGTGACTTAAAAATAGAATCACAGTGATCATATGCATTTTTATTACCACCAACCATTAAGCAGTAGCCCTCTTTTTCGCCCCATACACCTCCGCTAGTTCCAGAATCTAGAAGATAAATATTTTCTTCACTTAATTTTATTGAGTTTTTAATGGAATCTTTATAAAAAGAATTGCCTCCATCTATAACAATATCTTCTTTGCTTAATAAAGTTTTTAATTTACTAATAGTTGATTTAGTTGGATCTCCTGAAGGAACCATAACCCAAATGATTTTTTTTGATTTTTGGCTAAATTTATTAATTAAGTCATCAAGATTGCTAGAGCCATTAATATTGTTTTTTGAGTAGTCGCTATTTCCCCAATCAGAATCATATCCGAATACTGTATGCCCCTTTTTTATAAGTCTGTTTGAAATACCTAGACCCATTTTCCCTAGCCCTATAATTGCAATCTCCATTTTTACTCCTTTGTCACATCCATAATTTCATTAAATGGATTTGGTTTACTTGAATCAATTTTAACTAAATAAGTGTTTATCTCAAGTTCTTTTAGAGCATTAAAATCTCCTAGCATTTGAGCCTTAAAGGTGTTGCATAAATCTTTAAAGTTATATTTTTTGTAAAAAGAATTAGTTAATATTTCATCGTAAAAAAATATCGACCACACATTCTTTGATCCACCTTTTTGTAGTTGGCCAACTGAATGTAAATATCTTGGGCCAAAACCAGAAACAACATTTATGTTGTAAGTTAAATTTAATCTTTGCTTTAAAATATTTAGAGAGTTATTTATTTTTTCATTCTCACTTAAATATAAATTTATATAAAGGGCTTTATTTGTTTTATTTTCAATTATCATATTATTTATAACATTGCTGGAATAAGGTATTTCTAACTTTTGTAAGTTATTATGTTTTTTTAATATATTCTCAGTGTTAATTTTTGATTTTTTTACATCAGGTTCATCAAAAGGAAAAACTGACATATGTTTGCATAGTAGTGATATTGATAATTGCCATATAAACATATCTTCAAAAATTGTATTTTTGTCTAGGTTTATTATTAGGTCTAGGTCATTACTATTTTTGTTTTTTGTTTCAGTATTATTAATAAATATTTTTGGGCACTTAAGCTTATTTTTATTATTAATTATAGGAATTATCCCTTTTCCATTTTTGCCAGTAGATTCAGCTATTAATTGTTCAAGCCAAGTTCCCATTTGATTGATTTCTTCAGGTATTCTTAGCAACAAAAACCCATCATGGTTATCATAAGAATTTTTTAATATTGAGGTAACAGTTAAACATTTTTCTATAATTTGATCTAAATCCCACTTGTAATTATTTTTATGGGAATCTAGCATGCTATTCATAAAGGTTGCAGGCAAAACTCCATATGATGTTGAAGAGGAAAACCTTCCGCCAATATTTGGTGGGGCATTAATCACCTTTAAAAAATTATTTTTGTTAGCAAATTTTTCTAAGGGAGTATTTTTGTCAGTAAGTGCAATAAACCTATTTCCAAAGTTAGGCTCACCTTTAGATGACAGCTCTTCAATAAAAAATCTCATTACTTTATTTGTTTCTAAAGTTGTCCCAGACTTACTCATAAATATAAATAAGGTGCTGAATAAATCAATTCTTTTTCTAACTAAATCAATATCTTTAGGATTTGTGCTATCAATAAAAAATAGTTGATATTTATTTTCTGTGCTTATCTGATCTAAAACTTTGCCAGTCTGAATGCTTCCGCCCATTCCTACAAATACAATTGAGGAAGGATTAAATTCTGAAATTAGATCATCAAGTGTGTCTTTGCATAATTTTATTGATTTATTTATAAGGTCTGAGAATTCAATCCAGCCTATTCGATCTTTAAAGGAAAGAGGATGGTCAATCCAGATATTATTGGATTTTAAAATATTGTTAAAATCTTCTTTAATTTCATTATCAAGATCAGTATTTTTATGCTGTATGTTATACTCTGACATACTCTATGAGTGTTCAGAAATTTTATTTTTTATTTCATCTATAAGACTATCGAATGCTTCTTCAAAAAGCCTTATTCCATCAATAAGTAATTCATCAGTAATGCTTTTCAGGTCTTTTTCATTTAAAGTGGTTGCAATAAGTTGTTCGTGGTATTTATTGTCTGAATTAAGTAAATCTTCATAATGATTTATATTTGAGATAATTCCTTCATACACATTTTGCGGTACTGTGTTTACAGTTTCTGGGCCTACTAATTTTTTAACGTATAGAAGTTCTTCGTACTCAGGGTTCTTGACTGAAGTGGAAGCCCACAGTAGCTTTTGCTTATTAGCACCATTTTTTTCTAATTTACTGAATGATTCTTCAGAAAATAATTTTTTATAGTCGTTATAAGCAAGAACTGCATTTGATATTGCAACTTTTCCTTGAGATTTTTTATTTACAATCTTATCTGCAGACGTATCTATTCTACTTATAAAGAAAGAAGCTACGGAATTTACTTTACTTATTTTTTTAGCAGGTAATTTGTTGAGACCGTTTATATAAGCTTTTGCTGCTTTCATATACATAGATCTTGAAAACAATAAAGTTACATTAACATTTATACCTAGGCTAACTAAATGCTCTATTACTGGCATACCGGCTTCTGTGCCCGGAACTTTTATCATAACATTAGGCTGATCAATAGATTTATTTAGATAAATTCCTTCATTAATGCTACTTTGGCTATCATTAGCATATTTAGGGTCTATTTCTACGCTTACAAATCCGTCGCTGCCTTTAGTTTTTTCATAAACTGGTTTTAGTAACTCGCAAGCATCATGTATATCCTTTATTGATAAATTATGAAAAATATTTTTAGCATCATTTTCACCTGAGTTGATTAAAGATAAAATATCTTTATCATAGGTATCTTCAGAGGAAAGTGCTTTTTGAAATATTGCAGGATTAGACGTAATACCTGAAATTCCTTTAGAAATCATAGAACTTAGTTCTCCATTATTAATTATTCCTCTAGAAATAGAATCTAGCCATATAGATTGACCTATTTTATTTATTTTTTGTATTTCTGAATTCAATTATAACTCTTCGGAATTTTCAATATTTATAACTTTTTTTAATCTTCTTCTATATTTTTCTTCAGTAAGGAATTTGGCATTTAAAAATTCTAGGACTAAGTTTTCTACAATATTGTGATCAACAATTATTGCTCCAAGACATAAAACATTCATGTCGTCATGCTCAACACCTTGTCTTGCTAAATATTCTGTATGGCATAACCCAGCCCTAACACCTTTCACCTTATTTGCAGTTATTACTGCTCCAATTCCACTCATACAAGAAATTATTCCTCTGTCAGCTTTTTTTTCTGCAACCATTTTTGCTACTGGAAAACAAAAATCAGGATAGTCATCAGTTGAATTGAGTTCGTATGCACCCACATCTATTACTTCATGATTTTGAGATTTTAAAAAAGCAATTAATTTACTTTTTAATTCAAATCCGCCATGATCGCCACCTATAGCTATTTTCATTAGAATATTACCTTTCCAGTATTTTTTTACATGCGCTGAGTATATTTTCTACTGAAAAGCCTTTTTTTTCTAGTACAATGTTGCCTGGAGCCGATGACCCGAATTCATCTATTCCAATTGAAATGCCATTATCGCCAATATATTTTTGCCAGCCCAAGGTTGCTCCAGCTTCAACTGAGACTCTTTTTTTCATCCCGGCAGGAAGTACTTTGTTTTTATATTCATCTGATTGCATTTCAAATAATTCCCAGCAAGGCATAGAAACAACCCTAGAGGTGATATTTATTTTATTTAACTCTTTTTGAGCTTCTATGCATAACTGAACCTCAGATCCAGTTCCTATAAGGATAATGTCTTGCGTTTCTTCAGGATTTCCTGATAATACGTAACCCCCTTTATTAGATTCGGAGGTAGCATTATTGGTTAGGGTAGGAACACCTTGTCTAGTTAAAGCAAATACCGAAGGCTTATTAGTATTCTTTAAGGATTCCTCAAAGCACTTAATTGTTTCAAAGTAATCTGCAGGCCTAAATACTAATAAATTTGGTATCAATCTTAGAGACATTAATTGAGAAATAGGCTGATGAGTTGGTCCATCTTCGCCTAATCCAATTGAGTCGTGAGTTAAAATATATAAAACTTGGAGCTCACTCAATGCAGATAGTCTAATTGAGTTCCTCATATAGTCAGAAAAAATTAGGAAAGTACCCGCAAATGGGATAAACCCTGACAATGCAAGGCCATTGCTTATCCCACCCATTGCATGTTCTCTGACTCCATAATGCATATTAACACCAGAATAATCACTTGAATTAATAGAAGTTGAAGAGTTTATGTATGTTTTTGTTGATCCAGCTAAATCGGCAGAACCACCAATAAATAAATTTGAATCTTCGCTTAACTTGTTTAAAACTATTCCTGATGAATCTCTTGTAGAAATATTTTCACTTGCAGTCAAAGACTTAAGTTCTTCGAGAGATTTTGAAAAATCAGAATTTAGAAGATTAATAGAGCTAGGATGGCCATCTTCATATTCTGAAATTTTTTTATTAACGAAATCTTCGAAATATTTATATACATCATCCGGTATTTCAAATGGATCGTAAGTCCAATTCAATTCTTTTCTTGTTAATTCAACTTCTCCTTCGCCCAGTGCCTCGCCATGAGCTTTCTCAGTTCCAGATTTATTTGGGCTTCCGTGTCCAATTTTAGTGTTTAGTATGATTATGGAAGGTAAATCAGATTCTTTTGCCAAATCAATGGACTTGGATATTTTATTAATATCTTCACCTTCAATATTTTCAATTACATTCCATCCGTATGATTGGAATCGCTGAGACACATTTTCTTTAAAAGCCAAATCTGTAGAACCTTCAATGGAGATATTATTGGAATCATAAAAATATATAATATTATCTAGCTTTAAAGTCCCTGCTATTGAGGCTGCTTCTGAAGATATGCCTTCCATAAGATCACCATCAGATACTATAGAGTAAATTATATTATCATTACTTTCTTCGGATATGCTTTCTTTTCTTTTTAAGGCTATTGCCATTCCAACTCCGTTTGCAAATCCTTGACCTAACGGACCTGTAGTAGCTTCTACTCCATCTGTTAATCCATACTCTGGATGCCCAGGAGTTATGCTTTCATATTGCCTAAAATTTTTTATGTCGTTAATTGAAATTTTGTAGCCTGTTAAATGAAGTATTGAGTAAAGCAGTGCAGAGGCGTGGCCCGCAGATAAAATGAATTTATCACGATTTGACCATTTAGGTTTATTTGGATTAAACCTTAGATGATCTCTCCATAAAACAAATGATAGCGGTGCTAAACTCATCGGCGCCCCGGGATGACCGGAGTTTGCTTTTTGAACCATATCAATTGATAAAAAGCGGATGGCATTTATGCATTTTTTTTCTATATCATTAATAGTCATATTCCTTTGGTTCCTGTCTCTAGTAGATATAAAGACGTAGATGCAGTTATATATAACAAAGAATTATTTTCTCCTCCAAATGTACAATTTGCAACTCTCTCCGGAATATTTATATTTCCAATAAAATCACCAGAACTTTCATATATATGAATTCTATGACCATGTGGATCACAAATAAATAAATTCCCATCTATATCTACTGACATTCCATCAGGAAACCCCTCTTCTATTTCGCAGAAAATTATTTCATTGCTTAGGTTTCCATTAATGTCTACGTTGTATCTTTTCACATGATGGGGTTTATTGAAGTCAATGTTTCCTGGCTCAGCAGCTCCGCTATCTGCCACATAAAGATATTTTTCATTAGGTGAAAAAACTATTCCGTTTGGTTTATCAAAATTATCTAAAACTCTTAAAACTGAGCCATTCTTATCTACTCTGTAAACATGATTTCCGCCTATTTCGCTTTTAGATTTTTTTCCTTCTTCATTTGTTAGTATTCCGTAAGGAGGATCAGTGAACCAAACAGAGCCGTCACTTTTTACAGCAACATCATTAGGAGAATTAAATAATTTCCCTTCAAACTTATCAGCAATTACAGAAATAGTTCCATCGCTTTCTTGTCTTACAACTCGTCTATTTTCATGCTGACAACTAATAAGCATTTGTTCATTGTCTAAGCAATTCCCGTTATTAAAACTTGAGGGTTCTCTGAAGGTGCTTACTGATCCATTATTAGAATTATAAATAAGCATTTTATTGCTTCTTACATCACTCCATATTAGAGAAGACAAGCTATTTATCCATACTGGGCCTTCTGCCCATAGGGTTCCTGAGTAGAGTTTTACTAAACTATTATTAGGTATTAATTTAGAAAATTTATCTGGCATATTTAACTCCTGTTTCTATAATCCTGAGAAACAATTGCAAATTCATTTACCATTTTGGTGTCTTGCAATCTTGACTGTATAGCCTCACTAATTTGTGGGTTAAATACTAATTGCTCACTTATATTACTTGCGCGAGTTGTTATGATTGTGGGGAGACCATTGTTGTGCCTATTAACGATTATTTGATATATTTTTTCTTCTGCCCAGTTGCTATTTACCTGAGAACCCAAATCATCAATTATCAAAAATGGACATTCAATTAAGAAAGCTAGGTATCCTTCAGTTTGATTATCACGATTGTTAAAATTTCTTAATTTTTCCAATATATTGGGAATAAAACCAAAATAAACTGGCTTCAAGGATTTAATTCTTTTCTCTGCTATTGCAACTGAAAGATGGGTTTTTCCGACTCCCGTAGGTCCTGTAAAAAGTAGCCATCCATCTGGATTTTCAAAGTATGCTTTTGATATTTCAAGAGCTTCTGATAAATTTGAGTCTTGTTGATTAGTCTTAAAAGTTCCAAAAGTCATTTTTTTAAGCATAGATGGAGTTAAATCTCCAAGATCTTGAGAACTTGTCATACTTTCTTTTTGGCGACTTATAACTTTATCTTTTACACATTCACAAAGAATATAATTTGCCGAAATAGTTTCTTGATTTGCAGGAGCTACCCAATACAAGTCATCACAAATCGAGCAGTTAATCAGAGATTGGCTTTCTAGATTTTCTTGCTTCTTGTTTCCTTCTGACTTCCTTGAGATATTCTTTTGACCTGAAGTAATTATTTGTTGCTGAATTTTTTGGAGTTCTCTGCTTAGTTCTTTCATAATATTCTTTTTGCCTTTTAGTTTTATCTAACCAATTTTTCCAGCCTAGTTTCCAACTTCCTTTTTGATTTGTCTTAAGTTTTCTTTTACCACTCCAATAGTACTCGAATTTCTTAGCTTCATCTACAATATTTATCGATTCGTAGTCTTTTTCGATATCTTTTATGAAATTGTTGTCAGCATCAGAAATGTTTACTTCATTTAATCTGTCAAGAATAACAAGCCATTCTGGATATTCTTGTTCCCACATCTCGCCCTGAACAGGTTTCATTTATTTATTAATTAAAAACCTGTTTTTTTAATGACCTAAATCTTGCATATTGATCTTGAACAACTAGATCCACATTGCCTATTGGGCCATTTCTGTGTTTAGCAATAATTAACTCTGACATACCTCTTGGATATTGCTCTCCTGCAGATTTAGACCTAAGCCATTCTTCTTCTGATATGTATTTTTCTTCGCGATGTATAAAAGCTACGATGTCAGCATCTTGCTCTATACTTCCACTTTCTCTTAAATCAGACAGAACAGGCCTGTGACTCTGCCTCTGTTCAATAGATCTGCTTAACTGAGAAATTGCAATCACAGGAACATTTAGGTCTCTAGCCATTCCCTTTAGCGATCGAGAAATTTTGCTTACCTCTTGAGCTCTATTGTTATCGTTTGCATTTCTTCCTCCATATATTAGCTGCATATAGTCTACTACTATGAAATCGAGCCCTCTTTCTTTTTGGAGCCTTTTAGCTTTTGCTCTCATTTCTGTGACTGTCTGGAAAGGAGTATCATCAATAGATATATCAAGGTCAGAAAGCCTACCTATCGCTTCTAATATCCTTCCGTCTTCAGCATCAGTAGTTAATCTTTGTCTTATACGGTTCGTTTCAACTAAAGTTTCAGAAGACAATAATCTCATTGCAATTTGATCTCTCCCCATTTCAAGACTAAAAATGGCAACTTTGTTCCCATTTCCTGCAACATTTCTAGCTATATTTAGTCCAAGTGTGCTTTTACCAATACTAGGCCTAGCAGCAAGAACAATCATGTCTGACCTATTTAATCCGCCTAGTAGGTTATCAAGATCTGGGAAGCCAGAAGGAATTGGAGCTACATCACTGTCATTTTCATTATCAAAAGTTAGCCAGCTATCTAGAGGCACGCTTATATCAACAAAATCTCTAGAATCATGCGATGACCTAATTCCATAAAGTATGTCTTCAGCTTGATTTAGCGCCTGATCAACATCCTGAGAGTTTTCATAGCCGAGATTAGCAATATCAGATGCGGCAGTTATTAGTCTCCTGTGCGTAGCTGTCCTATGGACAGTTCTGGCATAAAATTCAATATGCATATAGGTGGGGGTTTGGCCAACAAGATAAGTAAGGTATGATCTGCCTCCTTCCACTTCATTTAAAGTATTGCTAGTTTCAAGAAAATCACCTAGTGTTTTTTCGTCTATTGGTGTTCCTTTGTCCAGCATATCTAGGCAAGATTGGTAGCAAATAGAATGTGACTTATTAAAAAAGTCATCTGCAGAAAGAAATCCTGAAATTTTAACTAGTGAGTCACCATCTAATATTATAGAACCTATTACTGCAGTTTCAGCAGCTAGGTCATGAGGCGGTAATTTTTCCCCTAACAATTTACTCTTCTTTACTTATTTTTTCTTCTGGGGCGCTTGTTTTATTTTCTTCTGACTTAACGTCTAAGTCATCTGCATCTTTTTCTTGTGTATCTTCTTGTGAATCTACTTCTTTAGATTCCTCAACCTTACCTTCGGAAATTTCTAAAAGTTCTTCGGACATAACGTTTCCGTCTGATTTCACTAAAATTTTTACTTGAGTCTCAACACCTTCAAACAATTTTATCGGCACTTCATAGTTTCCTATCATTTTTATAGGTTCACTTATTCTAATTGACCTTCTATCTATGACAACCCCATCTAAATTCTCTTCGAGAGAGCTTGCAATTTGTGAGTTAGTTACAGATCCAAACAGTTTTCCTGTAGGCCCAGTCTGAGCAATAATCTCTAAATTTAGGTTATTAATTAATTCAGATACGCCTTGCCATTTAGTTTTCATGTCAGCACGTCTTACTTCAGCTTCTTTTCTTAATTTTTCTACTCTTACAATTGAAGATTTGTTCGCTCTTTCAGCTATTCCTTTGGGAATAAGGTAATTTCTAGCAAACCCCGGCTTAACATCTTTTATCTCTCCAGCCATTGCTGAAGGAAGGTTATCTTTTAAAAATAAAACTTTCATTTCCTGTATTTTTCTCTTGATTTTTCAACTTAACACGATTTTATTAGAATAATATTTATATCATGTTCTAAATAATTGGTTAAATTATTTTATATCAGTTATCGAAAAACTTAAATGGCTATTAGCAGATTAGGGGTTTAATATGGCTTTTGAATACATAAACAAGGCTGGCAATAGAAAGCCAAAAGTAACACCAAACATAGAGAATATCTCAAATTTTAAAAAAGATTTTAATTGGGAAGAAATATTTGAGGAAATTCCTTGGCTGCCCGGAGGGGGCCTTAACAATGCCTATGTTTGTATTGATAGTCATGTTGATTCTGGAAANGGCGATGATGTAGCAATGATTTGGAATGGAAAAAATNATGAAGAAGAAACCTATACATTTAATGACCTAAAAAGTCACACAGATAAATTTGCTAACGTTCTTAAANAATTAGGAGTAAATAAAGGGGATAGAGTATTTGTATTTATGGACAGATTGCCTGAATGNTATATTTCTGTATTTGGAGGACTTAAGATAGGTGCAATTGTTGGCCCCTTATTTTCAGCATTTGGACCTGANCCTGTTAAAGATAGNATGTTAGACTCGGGTGCAAAAATTCTTGTTACTCAACCTGAATTNCGAAAAAAAATNGAAANAATAATTNCNGNCTTACCTGACTTAGAAAAAATTATAGTTGTTAATAAAAACAATAGATCTGCCAATGCATTGGTAGGCGATGATCTATCTTATGAGGATCTTATGTCATCAACTAAGCCTATAGAATCAATTGAGAATACTTCTCAATATGACTATTCAATAATGCACTATACTTCTGGTACAACCGGCAAACCTAAAGGAGCTTTGCATAGACACCAGTCTATTGTCCAGCAGTATGCAACAGGAAAGTGGGCGCTTGATTTTCAAAAAGATGATATTTATTGGTGTACTGCTGACCCAGGCTGGGTTACTGGAACATCTTATGGAATGTTTGCCCCATGGAGCAATGGAACTACTCAAATAATTTATGAAGGAGGCTTTTCGGCTTCCAAATGGTATTCAGTTATAGAAAAGTATGACGTGAATATTTGGTACACAGCACCTACTGCAATAAGAATGCTTATGAAAGCAGGAGAAGCCCCAATAAAAAAGAGTGACCTTTCTTCCTTAAGGTTTATTGCTAGTGTTGGGGAGCCATTAAATCCTGAAGCAGTTGTGTGGGGTAATGAAAATTACGGAATGCCTATTCATGATAATTGGTGGCAAACAGAAACTGGCGCAATAATGTGTGCAAATCTTTCTTCTATGCAAATTAGGCCTGGTAGTATGGGTTTGCCTATACCAGGGGTTGAACTAGCTATATTAGACAAGGATTTAAAAAGACTCCCGCCCAATGAACCTGGAATACTTGCTGTTAAGCCTGGATGGCCTTCCCAATTTTTTGCCTACTGGAAAAATGATGAAAGATATAATTCTAGATTTAAGAGAGGTTGGTATATAACTGGAGACGAAGCATTTATGGATGAGGATGGGTACTTTTGGTTCCAAGGAAGATCTGATGATGTCATTAATACTGCAGGACATCTTGTTAGCCCTTTTGAAGTTGAAAGTGCCTTAATTGAGCATGAAGCTGTGGCAGAAGCAGGCGTAATTGGTATACCTGATAAATTAGCGATGGAAGTCGTAAAAGCATTTGTTTCATTAAATAATGGGTTCAACTGGAGTAAAGAATTAAGATTAGAATTAATGAAGTTCTCAAGAGGAAAGTTGTCAGCTGCAGTAGCTCCAAGGGATATTGAATACGTTGATACAATGCCGAAAACAAGAAGTGGAAAAATAATGAGGAGGCTACTTAAAGCTAGGGAGCTTGGGCTACCAGAAGGTGATACCTCAACTCTAGAAGAGGATTAAGTAATTAATTGACCATTCACTTTGATTACTTTTCCGGCTTTTATTATCGAATTAGGGATTGTTTCTAAATTTCTAATATTTAATGTTGGGTCATTATCAAATGAGACCATGTCAGCAATATAGCCCTGTTTGAGATACCCTTTATAATTATCAATCTTTAAAGCTTTAGCATTTAAGCTGGTGATGCTTCTTATGGCTTTCCAATGATCAAATCCTAGCCATTCAACGTGAGCCCAAGCACTAGCAACACATTTATCAAAAAAAGCTTGAGACATTCCCATGTCTAAGGCGCCAATAATGTTAACATTATCATCATCTAGTTTTCTAAATATATTAATTATTTCTTCAAAAGTAGGCTCAGAATTAATTACGTTAGGATTAGGTTTTCTTTGTTTTTCGCCCTTTAATTTTGATTCGTATTCTAATAAATGTTTTGCAATAGTTGAGTCAACAAAAGTTCCTTTTTCTGACATTTTATTCGAATACTCCTCTTCAAATTTATATGATTTATCTAAGGATTTATCAAACCATCTGCCATGTATAATATTGTGTACGCCTGCATCTATGCAGCTTTTTGTAGATTCATTTGAAAGAGTATGTGCGCATAAATATGTATCTTGATCATTACAAAAATCTACAACCTTTTTTAAAGTGTCAAATGAATATTGAGAAATTCTTGGGTTTGAGCTTGGAGTAAAGTATCCTCCTGATGCCATTATTTTTATATGGGTGGCTCCTAGTTCAAGTTGTCTTTCAATTATTGAGTATATCTCTGGAACAGTATTTGCAATTGATCCAAAAAACCAACAATGCCCATTTTCTATAGTAAGAGGAGTTCCTGTTGGAAAAATTTCAGGACCATCTATTTTTTCACTATCAATCAAAGATTTTAATGGAAAAATTAACTCATTGGGGGCACCTAGATCACGTATAGTTGTGACTCCAGAATAAAGAGCAGTTTTTGCATTTTCTTTTGCTCTATCCATTTTTTGAAAATCACTTTCGTCAAAATATATTTTGTAAGCATCTGGTGTTGCAGAGAATTGAAAATGGGCATGAGTTTCAATTAATCCTGGTAATAAAAATGAATTGCCTAAATCAATTACTTCGTAGTTTTTCTTATAGTCACTTGGTAGCTTTGATTCATGAATTATATTTAGTATCGAGTTACCTTCAATTAATATGCAGTGATCTGTTATCCACCCGTTTAAAAATTCATTGGAAATATTTTTTGATTTGATAATTTTTTGCTTAATCATTGTTATTTATATTTACATTGTTAAACTAATCATATAACTATTTTTTTATTAGGGGTTATTATGAGCAAAAAAATTTATTCTGATCTTGGGATTGACCCAATTATTAACGCTATTGGAAGTGTAACTTTACTTGGAGGTTCAACCCAACCTCCTGAAGTTGTTGAAGCGATGCAAAGTGCGCAAGACATGTATGTTCCAATGGATGAGTTAGAAGAAAAAGCTGGGGGTTATCTAGCTGATCTTTTCGGTGCAGAGGCATGCTATATAACATCTGGCGCAGGTTCAGCGCTAACTTTAACTACTGCGGCATTTATGGCAGGAGATAATGATGATTTGATAGTCCAGCTACCTGATACAACAGGAATTAAAAATGAAATATTAATACAATCTAGGCAAAGATATCACTATGAAAGATGCCTAACTTATGCTGGAGCAAAATTAGTTGAATTTGGGTCGAACGAAAAAGTCACTAAAGATGACTTGCAAAAATCAATAGGCGACAATACCGTTGCAGTTCATTATGTTGCAAACGAGACTATTAATGACCCTAATGCATTATCTCTAGAAGATACATTAGAAATTGCCAAAAAAAATGATCTGCCTGTAATGGTAGATGCTGCTGGACAAATTTACCCTCTTTCTAATTTATCAAAATATTCTAAGATGGGTGCTGATTCAGTTTCTTATGCTGCTAAATATTTTGGTGCTCCACACTCTACAGGATTTGTTGTTGGGACAAAAGATGTTGTCAGAAAAGTAGCTCTTCAAAGCTTTATTTCTTATGAAATGAGAAGGGTAAGAGGTGTTGGAAGACCTCAAAAAATTGATAGGCAGGAAATTATTGGAGCCGTGGCAGCAGCAAAAATATGGATGAATATGAATCATGAAGACCGGTTAGCTAAAGCTGAAAGAACATGTACAGTAATAGCTTCTCATATAAAAGGAATTGAAGGAGTTGATGTTGAAGTTCAGGAAAATACAATAGGGCATGACCCGCATGGAGTTAAAATTACTTTAACAAAGAAGGGGGCATCTTTAGTAAGTGTTCAAGAAGCTTTAAAAAATGGAAGCCCTAGAATATGGATGAGATGTGACCAGGACTTGGATGGAAACTATGACGAAAATAATGCAAGAATATCTCCTTTTGGATTATATCCTGGCGAAGATGAAATTGTAGGTTCTAGGCTATCTGAAGAACTTAAAAAACTTTAATCTTTAATATAAGCTTTTTCGGTGACTGCTAAGGCTATTTTGCTAAATTCATCTTTTACAGTTTTTGAAGAAATAGATGCTGGCTTAGCGCCTTGATTGTGCTCAGCATTTAACGAAACTGTGCCAAGTAAAGGAATATTAAACTGCTCTGAAATTTCTTTTCCAGAGCCTGAGCCGAAGACTGGCCCTGAGAAATTTTCTACAACCCCGATTATATTTTGATTAAGCTTTTTAATCATGTTTATAGAACGAATTGCATCAAGTTTAGCAACATTCTGCGGTGCAGTTACTATGACAAATCCATCTAAATTAAGAGTTTGCATAACTGTAAGGGGGCCATCAGATGTTCCTGGCGGCAAATCAACTATCAAATATTCCATTTCTCCCCAATGTGTCATTTGTAGAAGTTGATTTATTGCATTTGTTATCATCGGTCCTCTCCAAATGGTTGCCTCTTCTTCATTTTCATGGAAAAAAGACATGGTCATAACTTTTATGTCGAATCTGGAAGAAGGATAAAACTTACCGTCTTTTTCGTTTTGGGTAGGCCCTTCGCTTAAATGAAGAATATTAGCTACGTTAGGACAATCAATGTCAACATCAAATATTCCTACTGATTTACCCATCGATGCTAAAGTGCAAGCTAAGTTAACCGCAACAGTTGTTTTCCCAACGCCGCCTTTGCCGCTATATACACCAATTGTATTTTTTATTTGAGAAAGACCTGAAGTTATTTCTTTTCTTTTTTGAAAATTTTCTCTTACTTGTGCGAGCCTAGCCTCTTCTTTGGGAGTTAACTTTCTTTTTGATGACATTTAGTCAATTCCTAAAAGCTTTTTTCCGTCTTCAGTAATTTTTTCAGGATCCCATGGTGGCTCAAACACTATATCAACGTTTACATCTTCAACCTCATCTAGTTCGGATATAGCCCATTCTGCTTGCTGAGCAATATAAGGCCCCATGCCGCACCCTGCTGCAGTTAATGTCATTTTTACATCAACCTCCCCATTATTAATATCAACTTCATAAATCAAGCCTAAGTCAACAATATTCACAGGTATTTCTGGATCATAAACTTCTTTAAGAGCCTCAATAACTTTTTCTTTATTTAAAATTTCACTCATAAAAATTATTATACATGATAATAAAATCTTATTTCTACTTAATTTTTATATTTCTTAAATCAGAAATTTGATCTCTCACCATTGCGGCTTTTTCAAACTCCATTCCCTTTGCATAGGATTTCATCTCTTTTTCTAGCTTTTTAATTAATTTTCTATACTCAGTTTTTGATAAATTACCAAGTGAAATTTCATCATGATCATTTTTAGATTTATCTTTAAGTTTCTCTGTAATATCTTTTATTGAAGTAGTGATTGATTTTGGTTTAATTCCAAACTTTTTATTAAAATTACTTTGCAGTTTTCTTCTTTTGTTGGTTTCGTCAATTGCATATTTCATAGATTTAGTAATTTTATCTGCATACATTATGACCTCTCCATTTATGTGCCGAGCAGCCCTGCCTATTGTTTGTATTAATGAAGTAGAGGATCTCAAATAACCTTCTTTGTCTGCATCAATAATTGCTACTAAGCTCACTTCGGGCAAATCTATTCCTTCTCTTAACAAGTTAATTCCAACTACCACATCGTATACTCCATATCTCAAATCTCTAAGAATTTCTACCCTTTCAAGTGTATCTATTTCTGAATGAAGATAATGTGTTTTTATTCCCATTTCAATTAAATATTCTGACAGTTCTTCAGCCATTCTTTTAGTCAAAGTAGTAACAAGCGTTCTTTCTTTATTTTTTATCTTCGAATTAATCCTTCCAATCAAATCATCAATTTGATTTTTAGAAGGTAATATTTCAATTTTTGGATCTAATAACCCTGTAGGCCTCATTAATTGCAACGTCCTATTTTCTTCAGTGGCCTTTTCATGAGGACCTGGAGTCGCGGAAACATAAACAATTTGGTCAACTTTCTTGTCAAATTCATCAAAACTTAAAGGTCGATTATCTATTGCTGAAGGGAGCCTAAATCCATATTCAACTAAAGTTTTTTTTCTTGAATTATCTCCAGAATACATTCCTCTTATTTGAGGAAGAGTGATATGGCTTTCATCTATAAACACTACAAAGTTATTAGGAAAATAGTCTATAAGAGTTGGAGGAGGGGAGCCTTCCTTCCTTCTTCCGATGTGCCTTGAATAGTTTTCTATACCTGGGCAACTGCCTGTTTCAAGCATTAGGTCCATATCAAATCTAGTTCTTTGTTCTAATCTTTGAGCTTCAAGTAATTTGTTGCGAGACTTTAGATATTTAAGCTGATATTCTAGTTCTAATTCGATATCTTTTAATGCAATATTAAGCCTTTCTTGTGATGTAACCCAATGCTTTGCAGGAAAAATTTGTGCATTTTCAATATTATTTAAAACTTCACCAGTTAATGGGTCTATTTTTGAGATTTTCTCTATTTCATCCCCCCAAAATTGAATTCTAGTTACAATTTCTTCATCGGAAGGAATTATTTCAACTGAGTCTCCCCGAACTCTAAAAGTGCCTCTTTGAAGGTCTATTTCATTTCTTTCATATTGCATTGAAACAAGACTTCTTAATAAATCTCTTTGATTTTGATGCGAGCCTATTTTTAGCTCTAATTTAAAGTCTCTATATTCATCTGGGTCTCCAAGTCCATATATGCAAGAAACTGAAGCAACTATAACAACCTCTTTGTTAGTTAAAAGATCCTTAGTAGAAGCATGCCTAAGTTTCTCAATCTCCTCGTTTATATCAGCCTCCTTTTCTATGTAGGTATCAGATTTTGGAACATAAGCTTCTGGTTGATAGTAATCATAGTAAGAAACAAAGTAATGAACCATTGAATTAGGAAGAAATTCCTCAAATTCTGTGGCAAGTTGTGCTGCTAAAGTTTTGTTGTGAGCAATAACTAATGCTGGCCGTTTAATTTCAGATATAACACTTGCCATAGTGAATGTTTTACCGCTACCAGTAACACCAAGTAATGTTTGTCTTTTTGCTCCATGATTTAAATTAGATGAAATATTCTCTATTGCTGCCTTTTGATCGCCTTTTGGAGCAAATTCCGAATTTATTTCAAAAGAGCACATTAAGTTTCTTGGAATTCATTAACTAGATCTGTTGTTATATTTAGATTTGAGAAAACCTTTTGTATGTCATCAAGATCTTCCAGTTTTTCTAATAATTTCATAGTTTTTAATGCTGTTGCTTTTTCAACATCAGCAAAAGTATTTGGAACAAGTTCAATTTCTGACCTATCAATTGTTACAGCTTCATAAGATTCAAGTGACTTTCTCACAGATTCAAAACCTTGATATGATGTGTAAAAAGAAACATTTGAATCTTCTACATCGACATCTATAGCACCTGCATCAATTCCCGCCATAGATATTTCATCAATTTTTTCTGTTACAACGGTAGTATCAATTACACCTTTAGTTTCAAAATTCCATGAAACAGAACCAGATTCAGCAAGATTGCCACCATTTTTGGAAAAACATGATCTTACTTCAGCGGCAGTTCTATTTTTATTATCAGTTAGAGTTTGAACTATAAACGCAGTCCCACCTGGGCCATATCCTTCATAAGTTATTTCTTCAAAATTTGATGAGCCTGAATCTTCTCCCGAACCCTTTTTAATACTTCTTTCAATGTTGTCGCTGGGCATATTTGCATCTTTTGCATTTTGAATTGCAAGCCTTAACCTAAAGTTCATTTCAGGGTCAGAGCCTTCTTTAGCAGCTATAATTATTTCTTTGCTTAGCTTGGTAAAAAGCTTCCCTTTTTTTGCATCCAGCGCCCCCTTTTTATGTTTTATTGTGCTCCATTTTGAATGACCTGACATTTAAATTACCTCCGGCGTAATTATATCTATTGTATTATTATCAATATCAATTTTATTTATAAATTTTGGTACATTCGGCACCATTATTTCTCCACCATCTTTTAAGGATATAACATAAACATTGTTTTCGCCGGTTTCTAATATTTCTTTTACTGTGCCGATAATTGTGCCATTGTTAATTACATCTAAATTTATTAAATCAGATTGATAATATTTACCTTTAGGTGCATTAGGTAGATCAATCTCAGATATGTATACTTTTTTATTTGATAAATGAGATGCGTCTTCCTTATTATCTATTCTTTCTATCTTAATAATAGGGCTATTTGTATCATTTTTTACATCTTTAACAATGAACTCATTTGAGTCGATAAAGATTTTGGAAACATTAAAAATTGTTCCTGACTCTGGTGAGTGCTGATGGAATCTTAAATGACCTTTTAAGCCGAATGGTTTTTTTAAAAAACCTATTTCTACAAAGTTATCTGAACTTTTTTTAGTCAATGTTTAGTCGAATAACCTGATTTCTTTTAACTGCCCCTACTCTTAATATTGACCTAATTGCTCTTGCTACTTGACCTTTTCGTCCTATTATTCGACCTTTGTCTTCTTGTGCTAAAAATAGCTTTAATTGAACTACTCCGTCTTCATTTATTTCCTCTTCAACAGAGACTTCATCTGGATTGTTTGCAATCGCTTTTGCAATATACTCGACCATTGGGGCCAAACTTTCATCACTCATTATTTTTTTCCTTTTCTGGGTTAGCTTCCTCTTCTTTTGGAGCTTCTTCAGCTACTGGAGCTTCCTCTTCTTTTGGAGCTTCCTCTTCTTTTGGAGCTTCCTCTTCTTTTGGAGCTTCTTCAGCTACAGGAGCT
>PBNX01000002.1 GCA_002723375.1 Dehalococcoidia bacterium | reverse complement strand
ACGATATGGAGCATCAAGGCAACTGGTCCTCTCCTGTAGCTGATGAAGATTATTTATATGTTCCTTCGGATAGTGGAAAAATTCATAAATTTTCTAAATTAGATGGGTCTATAGTGAGTGGTTGGGAGTTCCCTAAAGGTGAAAATTCATTGGGTTCTTTTTATGGAGATATGATTTTAAAGGATGGAGTTTTATATGGTTCAGCTTATGGAAATGGCGAAGGGAAAAAGTGCCAAAATAGAAAATGTATTTCTAGTCTATTTGCAATAGATGTAGCAAATGCTGAATCAATTTGGATGGAAGAATTTATTAGTGTAAATGGCTCAATTGTTGGAGGAGTTGCATATCATAATGGTGGCATTTATGTTGCAACTTCTGAAAATGATAAAAGCAGTGATGCAGGAGGATTTATATATGCCGTTGATGCTCAGTCAGATTCAGATAAAACTTTAGATGAACTTACTAGTAAAATATTGTGGAGAATTCCTTTAGAAAGTGAAATATACAGCGCTCCTTTTCTGGATAAAGAAAAAGAGTTATTAATTGTTGGTGGGCTGAATGGAGACATTGCATTTATTGATATAAAAAATGATGATTCCTATAGCTCAAATCCTTTAGCGAGACATTTTTATACAGAACAAAGTGAATTTCCAATAATTTCTTCAATAATTAAAGTATCTGAAAACTCTTATTGTCACGGAGATATAAGTGGAAAATTAAAATGCTTTAATTTAAAGTCCTCAGACAATAATATTTCTTCAATAAACGGATTAAATTATTGGGGAGAATTAGGTCTAGATGGATGGATTTGGTCTGAAATAGCGACATTCAATAATTCTTATTATGCAATTACATTATCTGGATGGCTATATAGGATTGATATTAATACTAATTCAGAATTATTATCTATATTATGGGAGAAAGAATTAAAATTTGATGGAAAGCCAGTAGCAGGAATAGCTCCTTATTCATTCAGGAATCAAATACTTTTAGCTGTGCCTTTTGATAAAGACAAGATTATCATTGTTGAGGATGGCACTGGCTCAACTTTAGGAGAATATCCATTGAAAAATGGGGTTCAGTCACTTCCAATTATTAATGATAATCTTATATTTACTATTGATAGAGAGAATAGTTTTAGAGGATATTCTATTGCTGATAGGTCACAACTAATATGTTTTGATTTGAATGATATGAAAGGTTGTGATTAACCGATGTTTTCACTCTTATGGAATGAAATAATTATGAAGCCAATGGTTAATATTTTAACTGTACTTTATTCACTTTTCTCTGATAATTTTGGATTAAGTATAATCGTATTCACTATCTTAATCAGAATTCTTATGATTCCTCTTTCATTTAGACAAGTAAAGCAAATGATTGGCATGCAATCAATTCAGCCTAAATTAAAATCAATTCAGGAAAAGTATAAAGACCGCAAGGATCGTGATAGTAGGCAAAAAATGAGCCAAGAAACTATGAACCTTTACAAGCAATCCGGTGTTAATCCTGTTGGATGTTTGGGTCCAATGGTAATTCAATTGCCAATTTGGATAGGATTGTACAGGGCTATATTTAAAGTTGTTCCTCCAACACCTGAAGGCTTAGCTAACTTGTCTAGTTATCTGTATTCATGGAACCCAGTAATAAATAAAGTGCCATTAGATAGTTTTTTCTTGGGAATAGATCTGGTAAATCCTGTTCAGCAAGCAGGAGGTTTGTTTGCAATATTGCTTCCATTAATTGTTGCTGGCACGACTTTCGCACAACAAAAAGTCTCTATGTTTAAAAGCTCAGACGCAAGGCAAGAGCAAACAAATAAAATGATGTTATGGATGATGCCAGTAATGTTTGGATTTTTTACATTATCATTCCCCGCTGGCTTAGCTACATACATAATTTTTTCAAATATAGCGGGTTTCTTTATACAAATATATGTACTAAAAAAATTAAAAGTTAAACAATCACTAAGAGAAATGTTAAGTTTTAGAACTTCAAAATCTGAGAATAATGACATAAATCAAAATGAGAATTTTGAAGTGCAAGTAAAGGAGGAAAATTATGAGCACTCAACAATTTCAAGGAAAAACCGTAGAAGAGGCAACAAAGCTCGCTCTAGAAGAGCTAAAGGCAAATCTAGAAGAGGTTAACATTGAAATAATATCTCCAGGTAAATCTGGTATTTTGGGACTTGGTGGAGAACCAGCATTAATAGAAGTAACAATCAGGGATGATGGTAAATCAACAAAACCTTCAAAAGCAAAAAAATCTAATAAAAAAAAGACAGATCTTCCTAGGAGAGAGATGGATATTGTTGATGAAGATACTGCTAAACTCGCAGTTGATTTGGTGAATTACATATTATCTAGTCTTGAGGTTGATGTTAAAACCTTTTTTAGAGACCAAGATGATTTTGACAACAAATCAGTTTATTTTGAGATAGAAGGAGATGACTCTGGATTAATAATTGGAAGAAAAGGTGAGACTTTAAGGTCTCTAGAATTTTTGATTTCTTTTATTATTAAAAGGCAATTAGATAAGAAAGTAAGAGTTATCTTGGATGTAGAAGGTTATCAAGAAAGAAGAAGACAGAACATAGCTTCTTTAGCTGAATCAGCTGCTGAAAAAGTTATCAAATCAGGCAAGCCAGTAAAAATGGATCCTATGTCACCATTTGATAGAAGAATAGTCCACTTATCCTTGGAAAATCAGTCAAAAATTACTACTGAAAGCGAAGGTAGTGGGTCAAGGCGTCAAGTTGTTATTAAATTAAAATAGGATTTGAAATTTATTGATATTTTAACTATTGGAAATATAACTGAAGACATTATACTGAAAGAAGGTAGTTCACTTTCTTCCTTTGGAGGCCCATCTTTTTATTCCTCAAAATCTTGTATTAAATATGGAGTCAGGTCTGGTGTAATATCTGTATCTAGCAATAAATTAAAACTGGAAGATTGCTTGCCTGATAATATTACTTTTCCACAAAAGAGAAAAAAACATACTATATTTGAAAATCGCTATACAAATAATGGAAGAACGCAGAGAGTGATTAATTTTCCTGAAAGTTTAGATATATCCGATTTTGTTTATCCAAAAAATTGTGATCCGCCTAAACTAATATTTTATTGCCCAGTTTTAAATGAAGTTACTGATGATTTTTTAAAATTATTTCCAGGTGCAATAAAAGTATGCAATCTACAAGGATGGATGAGAAAGATAGATCGACAAGGAAATATATCTATTAAAAAAGAACTTCCAGATATAGATTTTTCAATCTTTGATGTAGTTATTATGTCTGAACATGACTTAGATTATGATAACGCTTTGATCATATCTAAATCATGTAAATTAGTATGCATAACTAAAGGCGAAAAAGGTTCAACATTAATATCAGACAGTAAGTTAAAAAATTATAAAACTATTCATGCTTCTAATGTAGATGAGACTGGTGCTGGTGATGTGTGGGCAATAACTTTTTCAGTTTTCTATTATATATTTAAAAAACAGATTGAAGAGAGCGCAATGTTTGCTAATATTGCAGCATCAATTTCAATTGAGGGTATAGCAGATTCTAATATTCCTAGTTTAGATAAACTTTTAAATTCAAAAAAATGGTAAAAAAAATTAGGCTAGACCAATTAATGATAAGTAAGGGTTTTGTGAGATCTAATAAGGAAGCAGAAATAATTTTAAATTCAAAAAAAATAAGAGTAAAAAATTTCAATTCTACTAATTTATTCCCCCACACTCTAGTACAAATTAATTCAGAACTAATTATTAATGAAAGTAAGTTTGTTTCAAGGGGAGGTGAAAAATTAAATAATTTTTTTGATGATGTAGAAATAGATTTTAAATTTAATACTTGTATTGATATTGGTGCATCAACGGGAGGCTTTACAGATGTTCTATTAAAAAAAGGGGCTGAAAGAATTTACTGTATAGATTCTGGAATAAATCAAATTCATCCATCTTTGCATAGAAACCCAAAAGTTTTCTCATATGAAAAGGTAAATGCTAGGAATGAAATTAAATTGCCTATTAAAAAAGCAGACCTTATTGTAATGGACGTTTCATTTATTTCTACTTTAAAAATAATACCAAACTTGATTAAGTTTATGAAAAACGAAAGTTATATTGTTGTCCTCGTTAAACCTCAATTTGAAGCGAAAAAATCCCAAGTTGAGCAAGGTGGAATAATTTCCGATCCTAATGTCCATGCCAATGTACTTAATATATTGTTGAGTGGCTATAAAAAAATGGGCTTATCTTTTATAGAAATTAAAAAATCAAGAGTATTAGGAAGAAAAGGAAATCAAGAGTTTTTTTGTGTATTAAAAATTTTATGATTATTTTTGGGAATATTTATAATTAAGTTTTATACCTAAGAAACCTTATGCGAGAAAAAAAGTTATCTGAAAAATGTGGTGTTGTTGGGATATACCATCCAAATGAACAAGTAGCATCATCCACTTTTTTTAGCTTATTTTCATTACAGCACAGAGGCCAAGAATCAGCTGGTATTGCTACAAGTGATGGCTCCTTGATATATGAACACAAGGATTTGGGATTAATAAATCAAGTTTTTGATGAAGATAAAATTTTAAAATTAAAGGGGAATATTTCTATTGGTCATACAAGATATTCCACTACTGGATCAAATAATTATAATAATTCTCAACCCATAAAAGTATCTGGTGTCAATGGAGATTTGTTAATAGGGCATAATGGAAATTTAATTAACACCGAAGAAATAATACAAATATTAGATTCATGGGGTATATCAACTTTTAACACAACTTCTGATTCTGAATTAATTGCTTTGATGTATGTTAATGCGCCGGGATCTAATTGGGGAGAAAAATCTAAGTATTGTATGGGCAGACTAAAAGGTGCTTATTCAATAGTAATGCTAAATAAAGATTCATTAATTTGTGTTAGAGACCCTAATGGATTCAGGCCTTTGGTTTTAGGTAAATACAGAGAAGGTTTCATAGTAGCTTCAGAAACATGCGCCCTTGATCATGTAGGAGCTTCCTTTACAAGAGATATACAGCCAGGAGAAACAATAGTAATTAGTAAAAATGAATTGAACTCTTCTTTAGTGAGCAATAATGCAAAAAAATCGATATGCTCATTTGAACAAATTTACCTTTCTAGGCCTGATAGTATTTTAGATGGAGAATTAACATATTCTAGAAGAATGAAAATGGGCGAGATTCTTGCCAATGAGCAACCTGCTTCTGCCGACCTAGTTATTGATGTTCCTGATTCAGCAACCGCAGCAGCAGTTGGATATGCAAATCGATCTGGAATTCCTTATGTTTCTGGTTTAATTAAAAATAGATATGTTGGAAGAACTTTTATTTCTCCCGATCAAAAACTTCGAGATATAGGCGTAAGGATTAAATTCAATACTTTGAATTCTGTAATATCAGGTAAAAGAATAGTTTTAGTTGATGATAGTATTGTGCGAGGTACTACAACCCCGCAAGTTATAAAAATGCTTAGAAAGGCAGGAGCAACAGAAGTGCATGTTAGAGTTGCGTCTCCTCCAATAATTTCAACATGTCATTTTGGAGTGGATACTGGAAAACTAGATGAACTAGTAGCATCTAGATTAACTATTGAAGAAATAAAAAATGCTATCAATGCGGATTCTCTTCAATATTTAAGCATTGATGGATTAGAAGAATCCATGGATTATAAAAATAATTATTGTTTAGGATGCTTTACAAAGGAATATCCAATTCCTGTACAGCTTGAAATGGACAAAATGAAATTAGAAGAAAAAGTATAGATGGTTGATGAAAATTATAAATCTTCCGGAGTCGATCTTAACTTTTCAGAAAATTTGACTGAAAAGATATTGTCTATAGTAGGAAAAAATAATCAATTGGAAGATCTAGGATTTTTTTCATCATCTTTAAAAATAAATAATAGTATTTCGATTTCTGGAAGTGTAGATGGTGTTGGTACAAAATCAAAAATCTTTAAATATTATGGGGATTATTCAAATCTAGGCCATGATATAGTGAATCATTGTGTTAATGACATTTTGCCTTCAGGTGCAAAGCCATTCATGTTTCTTGATTATTTAGCATTTAGTGAAATAGAAGAAGAAAAGATATTGGATGTAGTAAGAGGTATTTCAGAGGCTTGTAAAGATATGAGTTGTATTTTGGCTGGAGGAGAGACCGCTCAGATGCCTGATATTTATAAGAAAGATGATTTAGAAGTTGTTGGTTTTATATTAGGCATAGTAGAGAAATCAAAGGTTCCTAAGATAAATACAATTAAGGAAGGTGATGTAATGATTGGGCTTCCTTCAAACGGATTACATACAAATGGATATTCGCTTGTTAGAAAAATATTTAATTTTGAATCTAATGGGGAAGAGCTGAATAAGATTGTTCCTGGTACCAATAATTCTTTGGGAGAAATGTTAACTATGCCACACAAAAACTACTACCATTCGATTTGGGGACATTTGGATAAATTTAAATCTATTGCACATATAACAGGAGGAGGTATTAGTGAAAATGTTAGTAGATCTATCCCTGAAAATTTAAAAAGTAATATAGACATTAAATCATGGGATATACCTAAAATATTTTGTTACATCAAAGATAAGGGAAGCATATCTTTAAAAGAAATGTTTAAAGTATTTAATATGGGCATTGGAATGATTATTATTGTAGATCCAAAATTTACAGATATTGCTCTTAAAACTGACAAAGATTCTAAAATTATTGGAAAAATATTTAATAGAAGCAATAATGATGAAAAAGTTAATATTATAGGAATTTGAAGTGAGAGCTTTAGTAAGCGTATATAACAAAGAAGGTATTTCTGTCTTTATTAAGAAAATTCAAGATGAGTTAGATTTAGAAGTGATAGCCACTGGAGGCACTTTTCAGCATTTAAAAAAAAATGGCATTAATGTTATGAATCTATCTTCAATTACTGATTTTCCTGAGATTCTTGGTGGGAGAGTTAAGTCTTTGCATCCAAATATTTATGGGGGAATATTATTTAATAGAAAAATTAAAGATCACTATGATGAAATAAATAATTTAGGGATAAATGAAATTGATATGGTTATTTGTAATTTATATCCATTTAGTGATGTAATCTCGAAGGATAATTTTTTGCATGATGAAGCAATAGAAAATATTGATATTGGGGGGCCTGCTATGATAAGAGCTGCAGCAAAAAATTATTCTAATGTATTAGTAATTACAGACCCAAATGATTATGGTTTGATTTCAAATAAAATCATTAATTCTAATGTGACGGAGCATGAAAGGTATAAATTAGCCAAGAAAGCTTTTAGTTATACTTCAAATTATGATGCTCAAATTGCAGGATATTTTGAACCTCAAGAGCAAAAAACTATTGAAAATTTATTAAATAATGAACTTGAATTTAAAAAAAATTTAAGATATGGAGAGAACCCTCATCAGAAAGGGTCAGTTTATTCATATAAAGATATTAATTACGGGATTGTTAATTCTAAACAGTTAAATGGCAAAGAAATGTCATATTCTAATTTTTTAGATGCTGATTCAGCTTTTTTGACTGCAAACAGTTTTGAGGAAAATTGTGTTTCCATTATAAAACATACTAATCCTTGCGGATTATCTGTAAATAATAGTCAGCTAGAAGCATTTAATAATGCAGTTGAAGGTGATCCTATTTCTGCATTTGGTGGAATTATTGGATTTAATACAGAGCTGACTTTAGAAGTTGCAGAATTAATCAGTCAATCATTTTATGAAATTATAGTAGCCCCTAGCTACAATGAATTAGCTTTAAATAAATTGAAAGAAAGAAAATCTCTTAGGATTATTCAAGCGAAGAATCACTTAATTTCTAATCCAACAGTTAAGTCAATTTCAGGGGGTCTTTTGGTGCAGACTGGCAACCTGATAGATAATTTTGAATTTAATTATGTAACAGAAAGAAAGCCAAGCAAAGAACAAATAAAAGATATTATTTTTTCATGGAAGTTATCTTCATTTATTAAATCTAATGCTATAGTTTTAGCAAAAGATAGGACTCTTGTTGGTATGGGAGCAGGTCAACCAAACAGATTAATGAGTGTAAAGATAGCCGGAGAAGTGGCAGGAGATAAAAGTAGCAATTCTGTTTTGGCATCCGATGCATTTTTCCCTTTCCCAGATGCTGTAAAGATGGCAGTTAACCTGGGTGTTAATTGTATTGTTCAGCCTGGGGGCTCAGTTAATGATCAGAAAGTAATTGATGTGGCAAATGATAATAATATTTCTATGATTTTTACTAAACAAAGAAGATTCTTGCATTAGATTATGAAAAGTTCCTTAGATGTTGTGCTGCCTGTTTATAATGAATCAAAATCTTTAATGAGTAATTTTGAGAAACTTTATAAATTTATGGAGCTTAAAGTTGAAAGAGATTGGATTATTACTATCGCAGAAAATGGCTCTTCGGACAATACTTTAGATATTGCAAAGAAAATACAAAGTAAATACAAGAAATCTAGGGTAATTTCAAATGAAAATCCAGGCAAGGGATTAGCTTTGAAAAATGCATGGCTTACTAGTAATGCAGAAATATTTGCATACATGGATCTTGACCTTTCTACAGACATTGAAATAATACCTGAATTTTTGAATAGAATTGATGAAGGACAAGATTTTGTTATTGGATCTAGGCTTATAAAAGGAGCTAAAGTTATAGGTAGAAGCTTAAAGAGAGAAGTAATATCTAGAAGTTATAGTAAAATTTTTAGATTTTTTTTATCTGTTGATTTCTATGATGCTCAATGTGGATTTAAGTTTGCAAAAAAAGAATCAGTGATTAAAATTTTGGATGATTGTAAAGATGAAGGTTGGTTTTTTGATACTGAAATACTTTATAAAGCCGAGAAAAATAATTTATCTATATGCGAACTCCCTGTAACATGGATAGATGATCCTGATACTAAAGTTAATATTATATCTACGATTATAAAAGACTTAATGGGTTTAGTAAGGTTAAGATTAGAGAAAAATGGCTAAAGAATTTGATATTTTACAAAAAGTACTTCTTGGGGAGACATCTGAAGCAAGTATTAAACGAACTAGAGATATTTTAAAAAAGCAGGGCATAAATCCTGAAGTAACTATAGAATTTATTTCTAGAGAAGAAGGAGTATTTAGTGGGATAGGAGAGGTAGCTCAGTTACTTACTAGGAACCTGCCTGAAGCTTTTAGAGATGATGTATGGGCACTAAATGATGGAGATGTATTCCAAAAAAATGAGGTTTTATTAAGAATTAGTTCTACCTATGCGATTATCTCACAGTTTATTACTGCTATAAATGGCTTTATATCTTCATCTTCTGGATGGGCAACCGCTGCAAAAAAATGTGTTGATGCTGCAGATGGAATCCCAGTAGTTAACTTTGGAGCATCTCAAATTCACCCCAATGTTGTTGGAATTATGGATTATTCATCTATTCAGGGTGGGGCAAAAGGTTGTTCTTCTTTAGTTGGTGCTGATCTTTCTGATCTTACTGCAGCAGGAAGCATGGATGAAAGCTTGGTTTTGTTGTCTGGAGATGTTGTAGAAGCTGCCGAGGCTTTAGTTTCTAATTTAGAATCAGAATTACCAAAAGTTGTCAGTATAGGAATAATTGGAGATGAAACTGAAGAAGCTAAAAAAATTGTTGAAAATTTTCCTTCTATAAGAGGCTTAAAAATTGAAACTCCCCCAGAAAGAGGAGATAGCGGATATATAATAAAAGAGGTTAGAGAAAGATTAGATCAGCTAGGTTTTTCAAACACTCAACTTTCTATATCTGGAGATTTTAATCCTAAATCAATATCTCAAATAATAGATATAGAAAAAGAATGGCAAAACGAAACTTCTATAATCCCGAATTCAGAAGAAGGTGATAATCAAATGCCTCCAAATTTAAATAGGAGAATTGTGCAAGTTATTGGAATAGACAGATATATTGCATGTCATAAGCCAATCAGTGTATCCCCTCATGTAAAAATTATTGATGGAAATCCTGTTGCAAAAAGAGGACAAATTCCAGGTTTAATTTCTTCCCATAGGCTATTAAAAGTCGATTTCGAATAATTTTTCTATAGTAATTCTTTTTTTTGTTGCAATTAACTTAATAGGTCCTGGCAGATCAAGACTAAAATTATTGCTTTTAGAATATGATTTTTCAATTATATAGTCTAAGTGTTTATTTTCCATGAAAGTACCGGGTGACAATTTTTCAGAATTATTTTTTAATATTAGCTTTTTATCAAATTCTGGCAGATCATTAAAAATTATTCTCGAAAATGAAATTTTATTTTCTTCATAATTTGGCTCTAATTTTTCAAATTCATTAAAGAGCCTTATTTTTTCTTTATTATTTATTTGGCTAATAATTTTAGTAATCCTATTTATTGATTCTAAAAAATTTGGATTTATTTTTTCAAATTCTGGAATTATGTTATTTCTTATCCTATTTCTAGAATAAACATTTGAATTGTTAGTATAATCATAGTTAGTCAATATATTATTTTTGTAACAGAATTTTAGAAGTATGTGTTTTGGGATTTGAATTAATGGCCTATAAATTTTTAATCCATTTAATTCTATAAATTCTTTTATTCCTTCCATCCCCTGCAATCCAGAACCTCTAGTAATTTTCATTAGAAAAGTTTCTATGTGGTCATTTAGATGATGGGCTGTGAGGATTCCATATGAATTAGTTTCTTTTGTTAATTTTAAAAATTCCTCAAGCCTTGACTCCCTAAAATAATTCTCAATATTTGATGATTTTTCCTTTTGATTTACATAAGGCCTACTTATTATTGTTAAGGGAATATTAATTTCACTACAAAGATTTTCAATTAATTTTTCATCATAATCTGATCTTTCTTTTCTTAATTTGTGATTTATATGAACGGCGTGGATATCAATATTACTTTTTTTTGAAATTGATTTTAATATTAGTAGCAATGCAGTTGAGTCAGCTCCTCCTGATACCGCCACTAACATTTTTTTGTTCAAAANTTTTAGATCATCTAATCTTTGTAATGTGAAATCAATTATATTNGATTCATTTAGAAGATTATTTTGCATTACAATTTAATTTTCAGGNCTTCTTCTAACCCTAACCTTTGAGATTCTGGANCCTTGTTTTTCTGAAATNGTTATTCTTAAGTTATCATAACTTGTCTTGTCGCCAACTTCTGGTATCTTTTGGTAATTTTCAATTATAAATCCAGCTATAGTCTCATAATCTCCTTCTGGAATATTTAATGATAGTTGATCATTGGCTTCATCAATACTCATTGCACCGTCTATTTCATATGTATTTGCTCCCAATGATATATATTTTTCTTTTGGCCTTATCCCTTCTTCCCCGGTTGATCCAACAATTTGTTCTATTAAAGTAGTTAAAGTTATTAATCCTGAAATTCCTCCAAATTCATCAACAATTAGACTTATTTTATTTCCAGTTCTTCTCATTAAAGTGAATAAGTCGTCCAGCCTCTTCGATTCTGGCACAAATAGTGGCGCGCGCATAATGGAATTGACTACTTCTTTTTCATTTATTTTGCCTGATGCTAGAGATGTCATTACATCTTTGGTAGAAAGTATTCCAACCACATCATCATAGTCATCATCGTATATCGGAAATCTCGAATGAGGGTGATCTTTGTATTTTTCAAGAAAATCTTTTAATGATGTCTCGTAATTTATCCATTGAATATCGTTTCTAGGGGTCATAATCTCTTTTGCTTCAGTCTCTCCAAACCTGAAAACATTTTCAAGCATTTCTCCTTGATCTATTTTTACTGTTCCTTCTTCCTCTCCTACATCTATTAACATTCTAAGTTCTCCAGGAGTCACTAATGGATTAGAATCATCATTTTTGGATTTGAAAAGCTTGTTTAATGATTTGGGTATTAATGCAAATATAAATACTAAAGGACGAGTAGCATTCATTAAGAAGTTAACGACATCTGAAGTTATTAGAGCCCATTTTTCTGGCTTAATTGTAGATAAAGCTTTTGGAGTTAATTCTCCAATAACCACTATTACTATAGTTGTGACAATTGAGGCGATAACTACAGCAGTAACTGAATTTTCTCCAATTAAATTAATTGTAAGACTAGTGCCTACAGTAGCTACAGTAATATTCAAAAGATTTCCAATGAATAAAATTGTCGCAAAGAAATCTTCAAAATTTTCTTGTATTTTTAATACAACTTTTGCCCTTCTGCTACCTTCTTGGGATAGATGCTTTATCCTGATTTTATTTACAGAAATAATGCTTGCTTCTGACGCACTAATTAATGCGCTTAGTAGCAATAAGATTAAAATTATTATTATTGAGTTATACAAATTAATATTTTAGATTAGAGGTGATTGTATGACGAAGATCAATTAAAGTAAATCAATTTTCTACAATAGAATTTCTAATTTTTTCATCAATTTCATCAGTTAGCATTTTTTCTTCTTTTAAATATTTACGAGTACTTTCTCTCCCTTGCCCAAGTCTTTTATCTCCATATGAAAAAAAAGATCCGCTTTTGGATATGATCTCTTGTTCAACTCCTAAATCTATAATTGAACTTTCTCTACTTATTCCTTCAGAAAATATAATGTCTATTTCTGCTTTTTTGAAAGGAGGTGCCATTTTATTTTTTACAATTCTAGCGCGTACTTTGTTTCCTACTATATCTGTACCATTTTTTATAGGCTCAACTCTTCTAAGATCTATTCTTACAGAGCTATAAAATTTTAAGGCTCTTCCTCCAGGTGTTGTTTCAGGGTTTCCAAACACCACACCTACTTTTTCTCTTAACTGATTAATAAAAATTGCAGTACTGTTAGTTTTTCTAATTGTTCCAGTTAACTTTCTAAGTGCTTGAGACATCAATCTTGCTTGTAATCCTATTTGCAATTCTCCCATTTGGCCTTCTATTTCAGCTGTTGGAACTAATGCAGCCACACTATCTATAACAACTAAATCAATATCTCCGCTCTTGACTAAGTATTCAGTTATTTCTAGTGCTTGCTCTGCAGAATCTGGTTGTGATACTAATAATTTATCTAAATCTATACCTATTTTTTGAGAATATGATGGATCTAAAGCATGCTCTACGTCTATATATGCTGCAGTTCCCCCTAGCTTTTGAGCCTGAGCAACTGCTGATAAAGCTAAGGTTGTCTTCCCTGCTGATTCAGCTCCAAAAATTTCAACTATCCTGCCTCTAGGTAGTCCACCTATTCCTAAAGCAAGATCTAGAACTACTGACCCAGTAGGTATAACACCTTCTTCATGGCTAGAATTTGAATCATTCATTAGCATTATTGAGCCTTTGCCAAATGTTTTTTCAAGCCCTGCTAGAGTTTCTTCTATTGATGATTTTGAATTTTTGATTTCTTTTTTAGCCATTTATATTCCTTTAAAAAACTAGATTACTATATATATTTAGTTTTTTTTATTACTTGATGACGCTAATTTAATAAGGGCCTTGATCCTAAATTTATAATTATATCTAAGTTTTCATTATCCCTAATCACAGTCAATTTAATTTCTTCTTTTGGCTGTGTATTTTCAGTCAGAAAATTTACTAATCCACTAAAGGAATTAACTTTAGAATTACTTAATTTATTTGAGATATTTATAATTATATCTCCTTCAGCTAATCCAGAATTCCCTGATGGACCATCTTCATCTACAAAGCTTACTAATATTCCTTGAACTTCATATTGAATATTTAATTCTTTTTTTAATTCTAAACTTAAACCAGTCCCTGAGATTCCTAAATAAGAATGCTCATAATATTTTTTTGAAATCAATGAAGGTATTACTTTTTTTGTAGTATCGATAGGTATTGCAAATCCAATTCCCGAGCTACTACCACTTCTACTAACTATTTGAGCGTTTACTCCTATAACTTCACCATTTTGATTAAATAGAGGTCCTCCAGAATTGCCGGGATTAATAGATGCATCATGTTGGATTACTGAGCCTATTTGAAAATTAGTTTCTAAGTCAGATCTTGCTCTTCCAATGGCACTAATTATTCCTTTAGTAAGTGTAAAATTTTCGCCAAACGGATTTCCTATAGCTAAAGCAATTTGCCCAACTTTTACCTTAGAGCTATTTCCTATTTTTAAGGGATTAATATCATAATTTTCTGGGTAATTAACCTCTAAAACAGCCAAATCTGAATAGATATCGTGAGCAATTAATCTTGCTTCCATTTCCCATCCATTTGAAAAACTCACTATAATATCCCCCATAATATTCCCTGATTCTCTAACAACGTGGGAATTTGTAACAATCCTTCCTTCGGTGTCCCAAACAAATCCTGACCCAGTACTTGGACCCATAGGAGTGGTTGCTCTTATTGCCACTATCCCTGAGACTTCATTTTCGTAAAAATCTATTAAAGAATAATTACTAGATGTAGTATCTTGATCTAAAATACTTTCTTTAATATCAGCATTATTTGAACAAGAAAATACTAAAATTAAGATTATAAAATTTAAAATTATTTTATTCATTTTTTGTCTACCTTTTTGAATACCGGAATAGGCTTCATTTTATGTAAGTTTGTTTTTCTTATTTCATTATATTTTTTTATATTCTTACTTTCAGAATTTTCCATAGCTTCCTCAAGCTCTTCATAAGTGAGCCCTTTTAATTGGTCATAATCTGTTCTTCCATCATCCCATAGCCCATCTGTAGGAGTGGCATTAATAATTTCTTGGAGGATTTCTAGTTCTTTACCCATTTCCCATACTTCAGTTTTCATTAGATCTGCTATAGGAGATATGTCTACACCTCCATCTCCATATTTAGTAAAAAAACCAACCCCAAAATCTTCTACTTTATTTCCTGTCCCTACTACTAATCCAGATTTAGATCCTGATATTTGATGTAGAGCTACCATCCTTAATCTTGATTTAGAGTTAGCAAATGAATGTTCAGAATCAAATTCATTTTTCATTAGATTATTAAATTTTTCATATACTCCGCTTAAGTCAATTGTTTTATGAACCACATTTGAAAATTTATTTATTAGCCAATTTCCGTGAGCTAGGCTTAAATCATGTTGTGATGAAATTTGATTAATTGGCATGGATACCACATAAACTTTCATTCCAGTTTTAGCACAGAGAGTACTTACAACAGAACTGTCTATACCTCCTGATATTCCTACTATAAGAGCGTCCCTATTATTATCAATTGCATATTGTTTTATCCAATTAGTAATTTTAGTAATATTCATCTAATTAAACTTGAGAAGCCCTTGAAAAACCTCTAACTTTTGGAAGCTTTGTTGACCCCATAAGAGATTGATCTATATTTCTAGCACACTCTCTACCGCTAGCAATTGCTCTAACAACAAGGGATTGCCCGTGATTCATATCGCCGCAAGCAAAATATTTATTTTTTGAAGACATCATATTTTGGTCAGTCTTAACATTTCCTTTGCTATCAAGTTCTAATTTTAATGATTGAATTAGACCTTTTTTTTGAGGGTGCAAGAAACCCATAGCTAATAAAACTAAATCAGCTTTAATTTCAAATTCACTATTAGGAATCTCTTCTAATTTTGTATTGCCATCAGTGTCTTTTACAAACTCGATCTTTACAGCGTGAAGAGTCGTAACCCTACCATTTTCTCCAGATAATTTTTTTGTCATTACTGAATAGTCTCTTTCGCCTCCCTCTTCGTGAGCAGAAGAAGTTCTCATAATCAAAGGCCATTCAGGCCAGGGATTATAAATTGATCTCTCGTTAGGAGGGGCGCTCATAAGTTCAAGCTGTGTAACTGAGTTTGCGCCTTGTCTATGAGAAGTTCCTAAGCAATCAGCTCCGGTATCTCCTCCACCAAGAATTACAACATGCTTATCTTCAGCATGAATAACATCTTCATGGTGTATACCTTCATGATAATTATTTTGTTGAGTTAAATATTCCATAGCATAATGAATACCTTTTAAATCTCTACCTTCAACTTCTAAGTCTCGTGGAATTGTTGATCCGCCTGCTAGACAAATTGCATCAAAGTTATTGTCTAACTTTTCTGTAGAATAATTTTCACCCACATTGATGTTAGTTTTAAAATTTATTCCTTCTTTTTTCATTAAATCTATTCTTCTCTTTACAACCCATTTTTCTAATTTAAATTCAGGGATTCCTAATGAAAGTAGGCCGCCTACAACATTGTCTCTTTCGAATACAGTTACGTTATGACCTGCTCTATTTAATTGTTGCGCAGCAGCTAAACCTGCAGGACCTGATCCAATTACAGCAACTTTTTTATTTGTTCTAGTTTCGGGAGGCATAGGTTTTATCCAGCCTTCCTCAAAAGCTCTTTCAACTATAGTTTTTTCAATGAATTCAATTGCTACTGGATCTGAATTTATATTTAATGTACATGAAGCTTCGCATGGAGCTGGGCAAATCCTGCCAGTAAATTCAGGAAAATTATTAGTTGCATGCAATTGTGATATAGCTTTTTTCCAGTCTCCTTTTGAAACTAGATCATTCCAGTCAGGAATTAGGTTACCTAGAGGGCAACCATTATTGCAGAAAGGCACTCCACAATCCATGCATCTAGAAGCTTGTTGTCCTGCTTGTTTTTCAGTCCAAGGAAAATAAATTTCTTTCCAGTCTTTAACCCTATCTTTAACTTCTCTTCTTTTGAAGTTTTGTCTTTTAAATTCTTTAAATCCTGTAATTTTTGCCATCTAATTTATAAACACTTCATGTTTTCTATTCAATTTATTTAAGGCTTTTTCGTAGTCCCTAGGAGTAATTTTTTTAAACTTTGCAACCTGATTATCCCAATCTGACAATATTTTTTTTGCTAGAGAACTATTAGTTTTTTCTAAATGCTTTTTTATTATCTTCAATAATATTTTATCATCTTCTGACCCCAATAATACTTTTCTTGAGTCGCATAATTCAGAATTAAATTTAGAATTAAATTTATTATTTTCATCAAATATATAGGCAATTCCTCCACTCATTCCAGCTCCAAAATTCCTGCCAGTTTCACCAAGAATTACAACTGTCCCGCCGGTCATATACTCACATCCGTGATCACCTATTCCTTCAACTACTGCTAATGCAGAACTGTTTCTAACGCAAAATCTTTCACCTGCCATTCCCCTAATATATGCTTGTCCTCCTGTAGCGCCATATAAAGCCACATTTCCAATTATAATATTTTTTTCAGCCTCAAAAGTTGAATTTCTATTTGGAAATACTGTTAAAATACCTCCAGATAATCCTTTCCCAAAATAGTCATTAGCATCACCTTCTAAGGTAAAATTAAGACCTTTACAGGCAAATGCCCCAAAACTTTGTCCTGCACTGCCTAAAAAATTTACGTTAATTGTATTTTCTGAAAGACCTTTTTCTCCGTAAGCTTTTGTTATCTCTGAACTTAATATAGAGCCAACAGTTCTATTGTAATTATTTATTTTTTCATTAATTGATATTTTTTCATTAGTTTTTATCGCATTTTTCACTTTATCTAATATTTTAAAATCTAAAGCCCTATTAAGTTTATGGTCTTGTTCTTGAGATGCATAAGAGTTATCGCCGTCTAATACTGTCGGTTTTGTTAATAATACATCTAAATCTATTTGCGCATCTGGCATATTATCAGCTCTATCTGAACTCTTTAATTTATCAGTTCTTCCAACCATTTCCTCAACTGTCTTAAAGCCAAGCATTGCCATGTATTTTCGCAAAGACTCAGCAAGAAACATGAAATAATTTACTACTGCCTCTGGAGTGCCCCTAAATAATTTTGTTAATTCTGGATCTTGGGTCGCAACTCCTACAGAGCAGGTATTTAGATGGCATTTTCTAAGCATAATACATCCCATAACAATTAATCCTGCAGTTGCTATTCCCCATTCTTCAGCACCCAGTAAAGTAGCTATTGCAACATCTCTGCCAGTTTTCATTTGTCCATCAGTTTGCACAACTATTCTTCCTCTAAGTCCATTTGATACGAGAACTTGATTTGTTTCTGCTAGTCCTAATTCCCAAGGCAATCCAGCATGTCTAATTGAGCCTAGAGGAGCCGCTCCAGTCCCCCCACTCATTCCAGAAATTAATACAACATCTCCTTTTGCTTTTGCTACACCCGCAGCAATAATTCCTACACCCGCCTCAGAAACTAATTTGACATGTATTCTTGCATGCCTATTTATATTTTTTAAGTCATGTATTAGTTGTGCTAAATCTTCAATTGAATAAATATCATGATGTGGAGGCGGAGATATTAATTCAACCCCAGGAGTTGTTTTTCTGATAGATCCAATATATTCAGAAATTTTACTTCCTGGTATTTGCCCTCCCTCTCCAGGCTTAGCCCCTTGAGCCATTTTTATTTGTAGATCTGTTGAATTAACAAGGTAATTAGCTGTAACTCCAAATCTTCCAGAGGCTACCTGCTTGGTCCTGCTATTTTTTTCGGAATTGAATCTCTTTGGATCTTCACCTCCTTCACCAGTGTTACTTCGTGCACCAATTCTATTCATTGCTATGGCAAGGGTTTCGTGGGCCTCTTTGCTTATGGATCCCAAGGATATTGCACCTGTTGCAAATCTTTTAACAATACTTGAAGTAGATTCTACTTTTTCTATAGGAATTGAATCTTTTTTTGAATAGTTAAAATCTAATAGTCCTCTTAATGTAAATGCTTCCTCGGTCTCATTATTTGCAACATTTTCAAATTCAATGAATTTTTCATTATCATTTGTTGTTGCTGCATGTTGCAATAAAGATATGGTGCTTGGATTCCACATGTGAGATTCTCCTGTACCTCGCCACAAGTATAATCCTCCAAGATCAAGCTCTAATTCTTCAGGTATTTTTGATTCTTTGAATGCTCCAATATAATTTTGAATCATATCTTTTTTTATTCTTTTTTCGTCTGCACCTCCAAGTTTATTTGGAGTCCAAGTAAAATAATCTTCAACAAATTTTTTGGATAACCCGAGGGATTCAAAGATTTGCGCCCCTTGATAACCTTGTAGAGTAGATATTCCCATCTTAGACATAACTTTTAGAAGTCCATATTCAGATGACTTTAAATATTTATTGACTGATTCTGTGTCATTATTAGAGTTATTTAATACAGTTTCAATCGCTATATACGGATTTATAGCCGATGCTCCATAACCAAATAATGCAGAGAAATGATGAACTTCCCGAGGCTCTCCTGACTCCACGATTAAGTCAGCTGAAGATCTTAGCCCTTCTCTAATTAAATAATGATGAACTGATGATAAGGCTAACAAACTAGGTATAGGAATATATCCTTTTCTTGCTCCTCTATCAGAAAGAACTAAAATATTATATCCATCTTTTATCGAATTACTACATTCAATTCTCAAATTATTAATAGATTTTGCTAAATCAAAATCATTTTCTTCATCTAACTTTATCAAAGTTGATATTGTTTTTAACTTAATTTTACTGTGATTAATCTTTTTTAAAGCTGCCATTTTTTCATTAGTTAATAAAGGGTTATCTATAAATAAAATAGAGCTCTGTTTTTCTGATTCTTCTAGTAAATTAAATCTCTTTCCGGCAGGAACTGAAATTTGAGTAACTAGTTTTTCTCTAATGGCATCTAAAGGAGGATTAGAAACTTGAGCAAACATTTGTTTGAAATAAGAAAACATATTTTGAGGTCTTTTTGAGAGAATTGATATTGGAGTATCGCTACCCATAGAACCTACTGGATCTTTATTAGATTTTGTCATTGGATCAATCAATATATTTATATCTTCTTGAGTATATCCAAACACTTGTTGGTATTTGATTATTGGCATATCAAGTTTTTCAGGTTTTTCATTAGATAAATTTTTAGTGTCTAAACTATTTTTCTCAATCCATTTTGAATAAGGATTTAAGCTTGATAAAGAACTTTTAATTTCTTCATCCTCTATTATTCGACCTTGTTCAAAATCAATTAAAAACATTCTTCCTGGCCTTAATCTTTCTCTATATTCAATTTCATTATCATCAATATCAATTAGTCCGGTCTCAGACCCCATTATTAATGTTCCATTTTTTGTAACGGTATATCTGAAAGGCCTCAGGCCATTTCTATCAAGCACTGCACCTACTTTTTTCCCATCTGTGCAAACAATCAAGGCCGGGCCATCCCAAGGCTCCATTAGTATGCTATGAAATTTATAAAAATCTTTAAGACTTTTAGACATTGATTCATGTCCATCCCAAGATTCTGGGATCATCATTGCCATTGCATGCTCTAAGTCTCTGCCTCCTAAAGTTAGAAGTTCTAATGCATTATCAAATGATGCAGTGTCGCTATCACTTGGCTTGCAAATAGGAAATAAGTCACTAGTATTATCTCCAAATAATTTACTTGATATCAAAGACTGCCTTGCTGTCATCCAGTTTCTATTTCCTTTAACGGTATTAATTTCACCGTTATGAGCAACAAATCTATAAGGGTGTGCTAATTTCCAGTCTCCTAAGGTATTAGTGCTAAATCTCGAATGAACCAATCCGAAACTACTTGCCACTTTTTCATTTTGAAGATCTAAATAAAATTCAGGAACTTGTTCAGAAGTTAGTAATCCTTTGTAAATAACTTTGTTTGCAGAAAGACTACAAGCATAAATTTTTTCAATTTCTTCATTATCAAATATTTCACTTATTTTAACTTCAAATCTCTTTCTAATAATAAATAGTTTTTGCTCAAAATTATCAATATATTCGCCATTTTTCCCGCCTATAAATACCTGAATAATGTTTGGCATTACTTCTTTTGATAGCTTTCCTATTTTTTTTGAATTTACAGGCACATCTCTCCATCCAATAACTTTTAAGTTTTGATCTAATGAACACTTTTCGATAATTTTTTTGATAGTAGATACTGATTTTTTATTACTTCCGGCAAAAATAATTCCAGTTCCATATTTATCTTTTTCAATTCTAAATCCGAGATTAGATGCTTCTTCAGAAAGAAATTCATGAGGAATTTGTATCAATATTCCTGCCCCATCTCCAGTATCAGGATCTGCTCCAGATGCACCCCTATGCTCAAGATTACGTAATGCCGTTAAACTCTTTTTAACTATTTCATGACTTTTTATTCCCTGAATATTTGCAACTAAACCAACACCACATGCATCTCGCTCAAAACTAGGGTCATACGAGCCTGCATTTTCTAACAATTTAAAATTATCTTTTATATTTTTGCTATTTATATTTTTCATAATTAATAATTAAAAATATTTATAAGGGCTGATAAATTATACTACGAATATCTATATAAACCTATAAGTTTAACCAGTTTTTTAATTCAAATTCTGTCACTGTTTTGAGATATTCAGACCATTCTCTTTTTTTACCTTTCAGAAATATTAAGTAAGCTTCTTCGCCTAGAGCATCTTTAAGAATTGAACTTTCTTCAGCATTTTTAATTGAAGTGCCTAAATCTTGAGCTAATTTTTTTTCATTTCCAAACTTAACTAAACCTTTATCTGATAGATTTGAATAAGATTCTTCCATTGGGGGCTCAAGTTTATAATTGTTTTGCATTCCCTTTAAACCTGCTGTAATTATTGCAGAAAAACTTAAGTATGGATTGCAGCCTGGATCAGGTAATCTAAATTCAATTCTTGATGATATTCTGCTCCCTTTTCTTACTTCAGGAATTGTAATTAAATTTCCATAATCAGGTTTTTTTGACCAACAACGATACGATGGTGCTTCGTTTGGGGTCGCTATTCTTTTATACGAATTTACCCATTGATTTGTTGCTAACATAAATTCATTAACATGTTTTAGAAGTCCTGCAGCAAATCCTTCGCCTTGTTTAGATACACCTGATTTAGATTTCTTTTCATGAGCAAATAAGTTTTTTTCGCCCTCAAATAATGAAATATGCAAATGCATTCCATTGCCTTCGTATTCTTTAAATGGCTTAGGCATGAAAGTAGCAAAAACATTTTCGTTCATTGCAATTTCTTTTACTACTAGCTTAAACGTTTGAATATTGTCTGCCATAGTTAATGAGTCATTGTATCTTAGACTAATTTCTTGCTGACCAGGGGATACTTCATGATGAAATTTTTGAATTGGTATACCTATTTTTTCAAGACCTAATACTGTTTTTCTTCTTAAGTCTGAACCCAAATCACTATGGGTCCCAATTTGGTCAAAGTAGCTTTTTTCATCAATAGGCTTCATACTTTTTGAATCTTCAAGATAAAAATATTCAATTTCAGGAGCTACGTAGAAGTTTAAACCTTTTTTATTCAGTTCTTTTAACTTTTTTTTCAGAATGAATCTGCTATCTAGGCCAGATGGAGTTCCATCTTTATTAATAACTTCACAGGTTATTTTTGCCACTGAATTCTCTTCTGGTCTCCATGGAAGAATTTCAAAAGTTGTAGGGTCTGGCATAGCTATCATTTCAGTCTCTTGAAATCTTTCTGAACCAAATATTGATGCCCCATCAAAACTAGCCCCTTCATTAAGAACTTTTTCTAGCTCATCAATTGTTATGCCAAATCCTTTTACAGTTCCAAAAATATCAGTAAACCAAAGCCTAACAAATTTTACATTGTTCTCTGTAGCCTTAGTTAGTACATAGCTTATTTGATTTTCTTTATTTTCCTTAGCCATAGTGCAAATTATATATCCGAGTTAACTTTAAACCTGTAACCCACATTCCAAACCGTTTCAATAAAATTATACCTAATATCATTTATTTTGCTTCTAAGTCTTCTTACATGTACATCAACAGTTCGAGTTCCACCATAATAGTCGTATTCCCAAACACTATGAAGAAGGGATTCTCTTGAAAATACCCTTCCAGGTTTAGAAGCTAAATATTTTAGTAATTCATATTCCTTAAAAGTTAGATCGATTTTTTCTCCATCTAATATGACTTCATAACTTTCTTGATTTATGATTAAAGGGCCAACAATTATTAAGCTCTTATTTTCTCGACCTGATTTACCTATTCCATTGACTATTCTTAAAAATATTTCATTTACATCATGTGGTGGCAAGGAAAAATCAAAAGTATTCCTAGAGAAATTTGATATTAATAGATCCATGTCTTTTAATGGCATTAGTGCAATTGCACTTATTTCTAAGTCCTCAGCTTTTTTTAAATTTTCTTTGAAAAGATCTAAGTTTAGATCCTCGCCAGATACAATTAGTATCTCTCCATTGTCTTTAATTTCATCTGCATTTAAATCTTTAATATTATTTACTTGATTAATTTCGAATTGAGATATTCGAAGCTTATTTTCTAATTCATTTAGTTTAGATTTACTTAAACCAATTGAATATACTTTTGTTTTTTGTGCAGGCATTAATATTTATTTAATTCTCATGATTTTTAATGATTGAAATACTATAGTAAGTTAACATTGATGTTTTTACTACAGTTGAATAATTTAAATTCTGAATTTTCTTGCCAGAAAAATCAAAAAAAAACATAAAAAAGTCGTTGACGATAATTCCATTCAAATATATACTCGCTCATTGCGGTTGAGTTTTAGTTTGAAAATTTTCTAGATTTTAAACTTAATGCTTAGTACAAACTATAAAATTTAAAATGCCTACAATAAATCAATTAGTAAGAAAGTCACGAAGGACTCCTAAAAGGAAGTCCAATACACCTGCGCTTGGCTTTAACTATAATTCGTTAGAAAATAGGCTTAATACCAATACTAATAGTCCCCAGAAAAGAGGAGTTTGCCTTCAGGTAAGGACAGTTACACCTAAAAAGCCAAATTCAGCACTTAGAAAAGTAGCAAGAGTAAGGCTTACTAATGGTATGGAAGTCACTGCATATATCCCGGGAGAAGGACATAACCTTCAAGAGCACTCAGTTGTATTGCTTAGAGGCGGAAGAGTCCCTGACCTTCCCGGCGTGAGATATCACATTGTCAGAGGTTCACTAGATACAGAAGGTGTTCAAAATAGATCTCAGGGTCGAAGTAAGTATGGAACTGCTAAACCTTCTGGCAAATAAGAATGAAAGGTGCGCTAAGATAAAATGTCCAGAAGAAGAAGAGCAGAGAAAAGAATAGTAGCACCTGACCCTAAGTTTAATAGTACTGATTTAGTAAGGTTCACCAATAAGTTAATGGAAGGCGGGAATAAATCAGTTGTTCAAAAGATAATTTATGATGTACTTGATGAATTAGAGAAAAAAACCAAAAAGCCAGGTAAAGAAGTTTTTGATGAAGCTATTAAGAATGCTATGCCTACAGTTGAAGTAAAGCCTAGAAGAGTTGGAGGGGCAACTTATCAAGTTCCTGTTGAAGTAAAGCCAGCAAGAAGATTATCTTTAGCTATAAGATGGTTAGTTGATGCTGCAAGATCTAGGTCTGGTATGTCTATTTCAAGAAAATTATTTCAAGAGCTATTAGATGCTTCAAATGGAGAAGGCACAGCAGTAAAGAAGAAAGAAGATACTCATAGGATGGCGGAGGCTAATAGAGCTTTTGCACACTATAGGTGGTAAGTAATATGTCGAATTTGCAAAAATTAAGAAATATTGGATTTATTGCCCATATTGATGCAGGCAAAACTACTGTAACCGAAAGAGTACTTTTTTTTACTGGAGCAACTTATAAGATTGGGTCAATAGATGATGGAACGGCTGTTATGGATTTTATGGAGCTGGAAAAAGAAAGAGGTATAACTATTGGTTCAGCTGCTACAAATGCTGCTTGGAAAGATTACGATGTTAATATTATTGATACGCCGGGACACGTTGATTTTACTGCTGAAGTTGAGAGAAGTTTAAGAGTTTTGGATGGAGCAGTTGTAGTATTTGAGTCAGTATCAGGAGTTCAACCACAGTCTGAAACTGTTTGGAGGCAAGCAGATAAACATAAAGTACCTAGAATGTGTTTTATAAATAAGATGGATAGACTTGGAGCTGATTTTGATTTTGCTGTCGGAACTATTAAAGATAAATTAAATGCTAATCCTGTTCCTATGCAAATTCCTATTGGCGCTGAAGCAGAATATAAAGGCTTAATTGATCTTGTTGAAATGAAAGCATATGTATATGACGAAGGGAATAATCCAACTGAACCTAAAGAAGTAGAAATACCAGATGAATTGGTTTCTATAGCAGAAGATGCTAGAGCAAGTATGGTTGAAAAAATATCAGAAACAGATGATGGATTAATGGAAAAGTTCTTAGAAGACCAAGATATAAGCATTGATGAATTAAAAGCTGCTACAAGAAAAGCTACCTTAGATTTGAAAATTTTTCCTGTATTTTGCGGGTCAGCTTTAAAACACAAAGGTGTTCATCACTTGTTGGATGCGATATGTGATTATTTGCCTTCACCAGATGACCTTCCGCCTGTAGAAGGAACAGATGTATCAGGTGAACAATCCCTTCAAAGAGAATTGAATGATTCGGAGCCATTTAGTGGATTGGTTTTCAAGGTTGTTTCAGATGAGCATGTTGGAAGATTATGTTACATGAGAATCTATTCCGGAAAGGTTTCGGCAGGAGATAAAGTCTTTAACTCAACAATTAACAAGCAGCAGAGAATTGGAAGATTACTTAAAATGCATGCAGAAGAGAGAGAAGAAATAGAAATAGCTAAGGCTGGTGATATTGTAGCTGTTGTAGGTTTAAAAGAGATTTCTACTGCCCACACATTGAGTGATTTAAATGAAAGAATTCTTTTAGAAAGCATGACTTTCCCTGACCCAGTTTTATCTGTTGCAATTGAGGCTAAAAGTAAGGCTGATCAAGATAAAATGGATATCGCTGTTACGAAATTAGTGGATGAAGACCCAACTTTGAAATTTACAACTGACCAAGAAAGCGGGCAAATGGTTTTAGCTGGAATGGGCGAATTACATTTGGATGTAATAATTGAAAGAATAAAAAGAGAATTTAGAGTTGAAGCAAATGTAGGAGCTCCAAAAGTTGCTTACAGAGAAACTGTTAGAAAAACTGCGTCAGCTCAAGGTAAATTTATAAGGCAGTCAGGTGGTAGAGGTCAATTTGGTGATGTGACACTAAGAATAGAACCTTTGGAAGCTGGTGAAGGATTGATATTTGAATCTGAAATTACTGGGGCCACTCTTCCTACTGAATATTTTAAACCAGTGGAGCAAGGCTTTAAAGAGGCTGCTCAGTCTGGAGTTGTCGCTGGTCACCCAGTTGTGGACATTAAAGCAGTATTAATAGATGGGTCTCACCACGAGGTTGATTCTTCTGAAGTAGCATTTAAAATTGCTGCTTCTATGGCATTTAAAGATGCTTGCCAGAAAGCAAGTCCTTTTATTTTAGAACCAGTTATGTTGATGGAGGTTGTGACTCCTGAAGAATTCCTTGGTGATGTTTTAGGTGATTTACAAAGTAGAAGAGCTCAAGTTCAATCAATGGATGCACAGACAGGGCTACAAATAATAAAAGCATTTGTTCCTTTGGCTGAGACTTTCCAATATGCTACGATTTTGCGCTCAAATACAACCGGTCGAGCAAGTTTTTCTCAAGAATTAGATCATTATGCCCCTGCGCCAATGATAAAAAAGGAAGCATAATGCCAAACCAAGCGATTAGAATTACATTAAAAGCTTATGATCACAGAGTGCTAGACTTATCTGCTCAACAAATACTAGAAGCTGCCGAAAGAACTGGCGCTGCTGTTGCAGGGCCCATACCAATGCCCACTAGCATAAGAAGATTCTGTGTTCTGAGATCACCTCATGTTAATAAAAAATCTAGAGAGCATTTTGAACTGCGTATTCATAAAAGAATCATAGATATTCTTGATCCTGGAGCTAAAACTATTGATTCTTTAACAACACTAAATGTCCCTGCAGGCGTAGACATTAGAATGGTATTGGACTAAAAATGATTCAAGGATTAATTGGTAAAAAATTAAAAATGACAACAACTTTCGATTCAGAGAATGGTGACGCAGTCCCTGTAACTATAATTAAAGCTGGGCCTTGCAAAGTAACACAAGTAAAAACTAATAATAAGGATGGTTATGAATCTGCTCAGATTGGGTTTGAGGAAACAAGAAAATTAAACAAACCTTCATCTGGTCACCAAAAAAGAAGCGAATCTAATTTTAAGTATCTTAAAGAATTTCCTGTTGATGACGTTGACTCTATAGAAGTTGGGCAGTTACTAGACTGTGGAATTTTCGAAGTAGGAGATAGAGTTTCTGTTACAGGCATATCAAAAGGTAAGGGATTTGCAGGAACAGTGAAAAGACATAATTTTGCAGGAGGACCCAAAACTCATGGTCAGTCAGATCGTCACCGTGCTCCCGGTTCTATTGGAGCAGGAAGTTCTCCCGGTAGAGTTTGGAAAGGCACAAAGATGTCAGGTCACATGGGTTCTGAAAGAGTCACTCAAAAAGGTCTTAAAATAGTTAAAATTGATGTAAAAGAGAATATTTTAGAAATTAAAGGATCAATTCCCGGATCTGTTTCCACTGCTTTAATGATAGAGAAGGAAAGATAAATGAAAGTTGATGTGAAAAATATTAAAGGTGAGGTTATCGATAATTTAACAGCATCTGATTTTATATGGAAACAACCAATGAACGAGACTTTGGTTCATCAAGTAGTGGTTGCGCAGTTAAATAATAAGAGGCAAGGCACAAGTAATACTCTAAGAAGAAGAGACGCAAGTTATTCTACAGCTAAATTAAGGGCTCAAAAAGGGGCAGGTAGAGCCAGAGTTGGAAGTAGGTCATCTCATGTACTTGGTAATAGTGTAGCTCATGGCCCTCACCCAAGAAGTTATAATCAAAAAATACAAAAAAAAGTTAAAAAATCATCTCTTAGAATGGTTCTTTCTGAAAAACTTAAAGACGGAGAAGTGATGGTGATAGATAAATTTGAATTAAAAGAATTAAGCGCTAAAAAAGCATCATCAGTTATTAAATCACTGGACCTACCAAAGAAAACACTAATTGTCTTGCAAAACAATGAAATAGATGAAAATTTAACGAAATCTATAAAAAATATTAATGATGTTAAAACCGTTGCTTCAAATTTAATTAATACATATGACATTATTAATTCAAATCAGTTAATTATTACACTAGAGGCTTTCAAATCTATTGAAGAGATCTGGGATTCAAATACTAAGAAAAAAGGTGGCAAAAATGAAGATTAGCTCTAATAGTAATTTATTAATATCTCCAATAATAACTGAAAAAACTACTCTTCTTCAAGAAAGCGGAAAGTTTACTTTTGAGGTTGCAAAAGAGGCAACTAAAGATCAGATAAAAGAAGCTGTAACGGATATATTTAATGTGAAAGTAACTGCCGTAAATATTATTAACAGAAAAGGCAAGCCAAAAACTTTTGGTAGGAATAGAGTGATCACTCCAGGTTCTAAAAGGGCTATTGTTACCTTGGCTTCTGGAGAAACAATTAACATTACTGAAGGAACTTAAATTATAGAATCATGAAAACTTATAAACCCACATCAGACGGACAAAGATCTAGAATTTCATCTGAATTTGATGAGATAACTACTTCTAAGCCGGAAAAATCTCTTCTAGCTCCTCTTACAGAAAAGGGTGGAAGAAATAATACTGGAAGAATTACCGTAAGACACAGAGGCGGAGGACACAAAAAGAGATATAGAATTGTCGATTTTAAGCGATTAGTTCAAAATGTTGAAGCAAAAGTAGTTTCTATAGAATATGATCCAAATAGGAGTGCCAGAATTGCTCTTGTTAAATCTGAGGATGGCAGAAAATTCTATATGATTGCCCCAGATAAAATTAAAGTTGGTGAGGTAGTAAATAGTGGAGCAGATGTGGACGTAAAAAATGGAAATTCAATGCCTTTGAAATCTATTCCAGTTGGATCTTCAGTTCATAATGTTGAAACAGTTCCAGGCAAAGGTGCTTCAATTGCTAGAAGTGCAGGAACAGTTGTGCAGGTTATGGCACATGAATTTGGTTATGTATTAATTAGAATGCCTTCAGGGGAAGTCAGAAAAGTTCTCGAAGATTGTATTGCTACTGTTGGTCAAGTAGGTAACCTTGATCATAAAAACCAAAAACTTGGAAAAGCTGGAAGAAATGTACATAGAGGAAGAAGGCCAACAGTTAGAGGACTAGTTATGAATCCGAATGACCATCCTCATGGTGGAGGTGAAGGTAAAACTGGTGTGGGAATGAAACACCCTAAGACTCCTTGGGGAAAACCGGCATTAGGTAAAAGAACAAGAAAGTCCAAATCAAGTGATAAGTTGATATTAAGAAGAAGGTATGAGAGGTAATTGAGATATGTCTAGATCAACAAAAAAAGGCCCTTTCGTGGATGAGAAGCTCATGAAAAAAATATCAAAAGCTAAATCTGCAGGCGGCAGAAATACAGTTATTAATACGTGGTCCAGAGCATCTACAATCGTGGAAGAGATGTTGAATTTAACTATTGGTGTGCACAATGGAAGAAAGCATATACCAGTATTTATAACTGAGAATATGATAGGACATAAATTAGGAGAGTTCTCACCAACTAGAATTTTTAAAGGACACTCGTCTAAATCAGACAAGCTAGTATAGTTATGACAGTTAAAGCAAGAACAAAAAATATAGGAATTTCAGCTAAGAAAATAAGGCCTTTAGTTAATTTATTAAGAGGCAAAAAAGCAGTTGATGCAATAAACATTTTGTCTTTTATGCCATCAAATTCGTCTGAAGTACTACTAGAGCTTATAAAGTCTGCTATTGCTAATGCTGAGAATGCACAATACGGCACAAAGGAAGAATTGGTGATTTCTACAATTTATGCTGACCAATCTACTGTTATTAAGAGATGGAGAGCTAGAGCTAGAGGAAGAGCAGGAACATTTAATAGGCCTCAATCACATATATTTGTAGAGCTATCTGACAATACAATAGGGGAGGAAAGCTAAATGGGACAAAAAACACACCCTATTGGATTTAGGCTAGGTACTACTAGAGATTGGTCTTCGCACTGGTTTGGAGCAAGTCCTAAGGATTACAGAGAGCAAGTTATGGAAGACCATAATATTAGGGCATATATTGAAAAAGAATTAGGGACTTCTGCAGGAATATCTTTAGTAGAAATACAGAGAAATGCTGAAGATTTAGCAATAAATATTCACACATCAAGACCAGGAATTGTAATTGGTAGGGGTGGATCAAATGTAGATAAGTTAAGAGAATCTATTGAAAAAATAACTTCTAAGAAAGCAAAAGTATCTATAACCGAAATAAGACAACCAGATTTAAATGCTAAATTAGTAGCACAAAATATAGCTGAGCAAATTGAGAGAAGAGTTGCAATTAAAAGAGCAATGAGGCAAGTCGGGAATAGGTGTATTCAAAATGGAGCTCAAGGAATAAAAATTTTAATTTCTGGAAGGCTTGGTGGTGCTGATATTGCTAGGTCTGACAAAATGATTGAAGGAAGAGTGCCTTTACATACCTTGAGAGCTAAAATTGATTATGCTATTGCAGAGGCTAGAACAACATATGGAATAATTGGTGTTAAGGTGTGGATCTATAACGGTGAGGTTGGCGCTATAGACAAAGGATTATCTGACAGAGCAATACAAAGAGTCGAAGAGAGTATATCTCAAAATAAAGAAATACTAGAGATTGATCAATCTGAATCTAAAAATAATGACCAGTCGAAAAAAAGCGCAGCTGAAACCGTTGCTCCTATAAGAGAAATAATTTTAGAATCAGAGGAAGATTCTGCAGCCAAGAAACCTGCAGCTAAGAAACCTGCAGCCAAGAAACCTGCAGCTAAGAAACCTGCAGCCAAGAAACCTGCAGCCAAGAAACCTGCAGC
>PBNX01000001.1 GCA_002723375.1 Dehalococcoidia bacterium | reverse complement strand
GAATCATTAAATCAAACAAAAAAAATTCTTAGTAATGGCAAAAATGTTTTTTACGATAAGCCTGCCGGAGATAACTTCGAGGACTTTAAAGAATGTATTAAAATTGCTAAAGACAATAATCTTCATCTTCAGATGGGGTATATGTTTAGAAACCATAAAGGGTTTCAGGCATTAATTGATATTTCTAGATCTGGTCGTATAGGAGATATTTTTTCAATAAGAGCACACATGTCAACATCTATAAAAGAACCAATGAGAAAACAAATTTCAGATCACAAAGGTGGAATATTTTTTGATTTAGCAGGACATATTATCGACCAACTTGTATATCTTATGGGGAGGCCTGAAAAGATAACTAGTTTTATTAGAAAAGATATAACTAAAACTCCTAATTTTTATGATAATTGTGTTTGTGTTTATGAATTTAAAAATGCATTTGCTACTATTGATATTTCATCAGCTGAAGTAACTCCAATGGCAAGAAGATTTGAAATATATGGGACTAAAGGCAGCTTAATCATGGAGCCATTTGAGCCGGCGCAAACTATAAGAGCGATAATTCCTAACGAAAAACCTAATGAGTTTTATATTTCAATAAGAGACTATGCTGAATCATTTGGAGCCAATGATACTGCCAGATATATTGAAGGCTTTGATAGGTTCGTCGACATAATAAATGGTAAATTAAAGCCTGATAGAACACTTGATCATGAACTGCTTGTTCAAGAAACACTTCTCAGGTCTGTCGGTCTGTTGTAGTGTATAAGATATGATCTCTCTTTTAAAAAAGAAAAAACCATCACCTTTGAGCGTTCTTTCTGATGTTGAGAAAAAAATTGTAAGAGCTTGGTGCATGTATGATTGGGCTAATTCTGCATTTTTTACTAGTATTGTTTCTGCAATTATGCCTGTTTACTTTGTTTCCCTTTATAGAGATGAATTAGGCTCTGGGGTTGTTATTTTTAATTTCCAATTTTCTGCAACTGTAGTGTGGGCATTAACAGGCGCATTAGGTACATTTCTTGTGGCTCTAAGTAGTCCTGTTTTTGGTATAATTGCTGATAGATCAGGTATAAAAAAGAAACTAATGACCATTTTTTGTATTTCAGGATGCATAAGTACGATTATGCTATTTTTTTCTGCATACTCCTCTACTCCCTGGTTATTTAGCTTAGCTTTTTATTTTCTAGGTGCTATTGGAGCTGCTGGTGCTAACGTTTTTTATAACTCTCTTTTGCCTCATGTTGCTCCTGAAGACTTACTAGATGATGTAAGTAGTAGAGGTTACGCATATGGTTATCTAGGTGGTGGTATATTACTTTTTTTTCATTTAGCTTTTTTAATATTTTTTGAATATTCTGATTTAGCTATTAGATCTTGCCTTGCTTCAGTTGGTGTGTGGTGGTTTGGATGGGCTTTATGGACACTAATTGTTGTTCCGGAACCCAAGATAGGCAAGGTAAAAAAAATTGGAGTAAAAAAATCTATTGTAAGAGCTATTAATCAATTAAAATCCACAGCTGGCGAATTTAAACAGTTTAAACATTTACTAATTTTCCTTATAGCGTTTGTAATTTTTAATGATGCAATTGCTACATGTTTAGGAATTGCTGGGGCATTTGGACTTGATGTTCTTAGAATTTCTCCTGAAACAAGTATACTTACTATTTTAATTGTTCAATTTGTAGCTTTCCCTGGATCTATTATTTTCAGTAATTTATCAAAAAAACTTGGCACTTTAAAAGCTTTAAGTATTGCTGTGATTGGCTGGGGAATAATTTCTATTCTAGCTGTCGGGTTTGCTCCTCTTGAATTAGATAAACACGAAGATTATGATTATCAGCTTAGTTATATTGATTCGTCCCAATTGTATTCTTTAGATACAAATCCAACTTTATCTGATACTAACAAGGTTGAAGTAAGGTGGGCTAATTTAAATTCTAATTTTTTAAATTCTGAATTTTTGTCTGCCTCTGACGGACAAAAGTTTACAGATAACTTTAATGATAAAGATTGCAAATTTAGCGTCTCATTTAAAGATGGCCCACTTCATGATTTGAATGAAGTTTGTGATGCGCACCCTACACATTTAAATCAGAATTTTGTAGATTATTGGCCAAGATTCTTGCGTTTTATTATTTGGTCACCTTTAAATATTAACCAAGATACTCAATTTTTGTTAATGGGTGTATTAGTTGGGTTTGTAATGGGAGGTGCTCAAGCTCTAGGTAGAAGTTTATTTGCTTACATGTCACCTAAGTCCAGAAGTGGCGAATTCTTTGGTTTTTTCTCTTTTTCATGGAGATCTGTTTCTGTTATAGGGCCATTAAGTTATGCATTATTGGCAGGCTTCACTACTCCTAGAATTGGCATTTTGTTCTTATCATTTCAAATTTTTCTAGGACTATTTATTTTAAAATTTGTTGATGTTGAAGAGGGCAGAAAAGTTGCGCTTGAACATGACAAATCTATTTATAAAATTAATTAACTTTTTTTGCTAGGTCAGGCCAATCTACTGTCATAGCTTCTGCGCCAATTTTCTTCATTTTCAATACATCATTCTCTGATTTTGCTCCCCATGCACACATTACTAAATTCCTGTCTATCAAAAATTTAATAAACTCTTTGTCATTCCAAAGATTGTCATTCACATTAGGTATGATCATACTTATATTATGTTTTGATAAAGTTTTAAGTATTTTATCTTTTGATACATTATTTACTAACCATCCAACTCTAAAATTAGGAGATATCTCTAAGGTTTTTATTACATGATTTAAGTTAAATGAAGTTATGCTAAAACCTGGCACTTTATAGGGCAATTTATTTAATTTTTTAGACCATCCACTTTCATGTATTAGGTTTATAACTACTTCGGATAATTCTTTTTCTTCTGATTTAAGCTCAATCTGCAAATGAGCGTTATTTATATACTTATCTAAAACATCTTTTAAAGTTGGCACTCTTTCTCCTTTAAATAAAGCACTGAACCAATTTCCTGCGTCTAATTCTTGGATATGCTTATAATCAAATTCTTTAACTAAACCTGCCCCGTTTGTTGTTCTGTCAATTTCATAGTCATGAATTATTATCGGTACCTTATCTTTAGTTAACTGAACATCTAGCTCAATTATATTAAATCCATTTTTAATGGCCATATCAAAACTTGCAAAAGTATTTTCAGGAGCTTTAGATGAAAAACCTCTGTGGGCAATTAAATTCATAAAAAAGACCAACTGTATTTAAAAAAATGTTATTATAGATATCATTATTATAACTAATTTAATTATAGAGAAAAAAGTTGTTCAAGAATTTAGAAAAAATATCATGCGATAATTCAATATTTATAGTCGCATTTAAAGGTTGGTCAGATGCAGCTGAAGGAGCAACTAATGCTATTGAAACTTTGATTTCTCAATATGAAGGTGAAAAGTTTGCATCATTTGAAGAAGAGGATTTATTTGCTTTTGCTAGAGAAAGACCAATAATAAAAAATTCAAAAAATGGCAGAGCAATATCTTGGCCAAATAATGATCTTTTTTATATAGAGAATGCCATAAATGAATCTACATCATTAGTTGTACTAAACGGAACTGAACCACATTTTAAATGGAAGACTTTTTCATCAGAAATAGTAAAATTATTATTATCAATGAATGTTAAAGCTGTTGTTACATTAGGTGCATTATTAGATTCAATACCTCATACAAGAGGTGTTAAAACTCAAATTACTGGTCAACACATATATATGCCTGATGAATTCAAAAAAAAGAAAATCGAGCCATCAAAATACGAAGGACCTACGGGAGTTTCTTCAGTAATTATTGAAGATTTTAAAAAGTTAAATATACCTTCAATGAGTATTTGGGCGCATGCTCCTCACTACCTGCAAAGTTCTCCTAATCCGCTTGTATCTAAAGCACTTCTAGATGAACTTTCAAAATGGTTACCCCTTAGTTTTGATACTAGTAAGCTTGAAAAAAAATCTGAGAAGTATATTAGTGCCCTTGATAGTGCTATAGCACAAGACTCGGAACTTAAATCTTATATAGAGAAGCTTGAAACTAAATACGATTCTGCTGTAGTTGACTTCCCTCCAGTTGACGATGACTTGTTGCTTAAAGATTTAGAAAAATTTCTTGAAACCAACAATAAAGGTAATGACAATAGTCTTGGCGAGTGAATAGGTTATTAGAAAAAATATCTAGTCTGTTGGACGAATCTAAAAAAGAAATTGGTTTTGGAAGTAAAACTAAAATAAAAAATTCTCGAAAAGTTTTACTTTTTCAGCAATTAAAGCCCTTGTCCCCTATTTATGAAAAATTTATTGATGGGGTAATTTATAAAGATTTGGAATTTGATAAATTAAAAAAACTTAGTAATACAAATTTACTTAATGGACTATTTTTTCCAGATAAATTAATAAAATTAGAGAAACTAGAAAATTGTGATTTTGATTGGGCAGTAATACATGATTTAAATTTATCATCTGAATTTCTTTTATCTGACAAGATTTCCTCTGGTTTCTATATAGACAGTAAGCTTGAAGATAGTACATATGACATTATTAATAATATTCCCTTTTCGTTTGTTGTTATAGATTTAATTAGTAAACCAAAATATGAAACCTTATCCGGCATTTTCGACTTAACTGAGATAATTTCAAATATTGATAACAATATAATTTTAAAGCTAGATTACATACCAAGCGAGAAATCTATAGAACTTTTATATTCACTTGGTGTAGTTGGTATTATCCTTGACTCTGATGCACACAATGAAGATAAATTCAAAATCTTAGACAAGTATTTAAAAGCCTTAAAAAGTGATGCTAAAAAGAAACCCATTGTTTATCCAAATATATCCAATTCCATGGATTTATTACCATATGATGATGAGGATTAACAAATGAAAATTTCAATTTTAGGTCTCAATGATGATGCAGCATTCTTTTTAAAAAGATCTAGTATTTTGAATAAAAATAAGCAACTAGATTTTTTTGCATTTGATGATAGAAAAATACAGAATAAATTTAAGAAAGATTTTCCAAATCTCAGCGCCCCATGGAATTTGAATGATGTTCTTGAATCTTCTGAAATTCTACTTAACTTTTCAACCTTAAAGANTTTGCCTTCCTCAATATCAATAATTGAAGANAACAAACTTAATTGCCCAATAATTGATTTTTCTCCNATTAAAAAATATTCAATTAAAANATTCANTGAATCATCCTTNNCAAATAAAAATATAATTCATGCAATGTCCCCNGGAAGAGTCGAATTTTCTAATAATCAAGAAATAATTAAGTTGCCTATAGTTTTAAACAATAATATTCAAACTGACTTTAATGAGAAAACTAATTTTTTTTTTAAAAGGTTAAAAATTACATTGAAATTTATGGATGAAATTGAGCATGGTGAAATTCTAAGATCTAATTATTACTTACCAAATATATTATTTTTCTTATTAGCTAAAAAAATGAACGAAAAATCTAAAATTATTTCAAATACATTAGGTACAGAATTATTAAACAATATAAGAGATTTGGTAAATGTTAATATTAATGATGATCTTTTAAAGGATTATGTTTACGATGATTTAAATGGATTAATGAATTTATTTAACCAAGAGATGAAAGAAATTTTTGTTGAAAATAATAAATTAGATAATTCATATTTGTTGAATTCTAAGCAAGCTGCAAATTTATTAGATCCAAACATATCAGTTCCAAAATCTAAAGATACTATTATGAGCCTTTTTTTTGGAACTAGATTCACCAGATTAGTATCTGGATGGTCTAAAATTGATAAGTCCAATGATTAAATTATTTTCATCCTTATCGTTTAGCGGTGAATTAGAAGTTCCTAGTGACAAAAGTATTTCTCATCGCTCAGCATTATTAAATTCAATAGCTAATGGAAAATCAAAAATTTTGAATTATAGTAACGGTGAGGATTGCCTTAGTACACTTGGTGTTTTAAAGGAACTTGGAGCCAATATTAATTTGATTCCTAAAGAAAACTCATATGAGTTAGATATAGAATCAAAAGGCTTAAATTCACTAATTGAACCAAAAAAAGATTTGTATGCAGGAAACAGCGGTACAACAACTAGACTTTTATCAGGTATTTTGGCATTTTCTAATTTCAATTCAGTACTTTCAGGAGACAATTCTTTGAATTCAAGGCCAATGAAAAGAATCATAGACCCCTTAAGAATGATGGGGGCTGAAATTAAAAGTAACAATGATTGTGCGCCATTAGAATTTAGAAAATCAAATTTAAATGGAATAAAATACAATATGGATGTTGCCAGTGCCCAAGTTAAGTCTTGTATTATCCTTGCTACTTTAGGTGCCAATTCAAAGTCTATTATTACTCAGCCAGCCTTATCTAGAGATCATACCGAAAGAATGCTTATTTCTATGGGTGCAGATATTAAAATTGATACCAATGAAATTACTATATCTCCTGGAGAAATTAACTCAATAGATATTGAGGTTCCCGGTGATATTAGTTCTGCTGCATTTTGGATTGTTGCTGCTCTTATTCATCCGAAAGGAAATATTGTTTTAAAAAATGTTTGTATAAATCCCTTGAGAACAGGTATTTTAGATGTACTTATCAAGATGGGAGGAAGAATCGAAATATTTAATAAAAGAGATGTTGCTAATGAGCCCGTTGCTGATATTAAAGTAGTTCATTCAGAGCTAAATGGAATTCAAATTGATGGCGATATTATTCCTAAACTTATTGATGAAATTCCAATAATTATTATAGCTTCAGTTGTCGCTAAAGGACCAACAATTATAAAAGATGCATCAGAATTAAGGGTAAAAGAAACAGATAGACTTTTTGCAATGGCAGAATTTTTAAAAAGTTCAAATATAAAGCACAATCTTTTTAATGATGGGATTGAAATTTTAGGTGATTCTGATTTCAGTGGAGGAAATTTTGATTCTTTTAATGATCATAGAATTGCTATGTCAATTGCTATAAGTTCCTTAATTTCTGACCAGGAAACTATAATTAATAATAGTGATGTCGCGGCTGTTTCCTATAAACAGTTTTGGGATCACCTTGAAATATTAAAATTAGATAATTGATAGACAAAAACCAGCAAAAAAATATTATAGTGATATCAGGCCCATCTGGGGTAGGAAAAGATACGCTTATGGAAATAATTGAAAAGAGAAATCCAGAAAAAATTCATATAGCTATCACTGCTACTACACGAAAACCTAGATCAAATGAAAGAAATGGAATAAATCATTTCTTTGTAAATAAAGATAAATTTAATCAAATGATAAATAATGATGAGCTCATTGAGTGGGCAAAAGTATATGAAAATTTATATGGTGTCCCTAAATCTGAAATTACAAATAATTTAGAAAAAAATAATAAAGTTTTAATTAGAGTTGATGTCCAAGGTGCTAAAAGATTAAAAGAAATTTTAAATCAATCTGTTTTTATTTTTATAAGCCCAGAATCAAAGAAAGATTTAAAAAATAGGTTAACATTAAGACATGAAAATTCTGAAAATGACATAGAATATAGATTAATGCAATCTGAAAAAGAAATTACGGAGGCAGACTGGTTTGACTTTATAGTTGTTAATTATCCCAATCAGGCTGAAAAGGCAGTTTTAGAATTATCAAATATTATAGGTTTAAATTGAAATGAAGATTGTAATTGCTCCGCAAACATTTAAAGGATCATTAACTGCTGCTGAAGCAACTGATTGTATTTCAGAAGCCGTTATTGATATTTTTCCGAATTCAGAAATATTGAAATTGCCTATTGCAGATGGTGGGGATGGAACATTAGAAACTTTAGTCGAGAGTGGTAATGGTGAATTTATTAAATCTGAAATTTCAGATCCGTTAGGTAAAAGTATTATTGCAGAATGGGGGCTAATTGGAGATATTGCAATAATTGAAATGGCTCGCAGCTCAGGCTTAGCTCTATTAGATCCTGATAAGCTTGACCCAATGAATTCAACATCATTTGGCACGGGAGAATTAATATTAGAAGCTCTCAATCGTGGTGTAAAAAAAATTATTTTAGGTATAGGGGGAAGTGCTACAAATGATTGCGGTGTTGGAGTTGCAAAGGCATTAGGTATTAATTTTATAAAGACTGATGGTTCTGAAGTATCAAATAATGTTGAAGATTTTATTAATATAAAAAATATAAATATGAAATCAATTAACTCCAAAATTGTCGACGTTGATATAGAGGTTGCTTGTGATGTAACCAATACCTTATGCGGGAAAGAAGGTGCCTCTTATATATATGGGCCACAAAAAGGTGCCTCTCAGCATCAAATTGATATTCTTGATAAGAATCTAATGCATTTGTCTAATGTTATAAAAACAGATATCGGAAAGGATGTTTTAAATTTAGTCGGAGGAGGAGCTGCGGGAGGAATGGGAGCTGGCATGGTTGCATTCTTTTCTGCTAGCTTAAGACCAGGCGTAGATATTATTTTTGATACATTAAGTGTTGAAGAAAAAATCCAAGGAGCCGATTTAATCATTACTGGTGAAGGCCAATTTGATATTTCATCAACTTATAATAAGGCACCAAGTGCTGTAGCTAAAATTGGCATGAAGCATAATATCCCTTGTATTGGAGTCAGTGGATCATTTGGAGAAGGGTTTGAAAAGTTAGATGATTATGGGATTATTTCTAAGACAACATTAATAAACAAGATTTCTGATTTAGAAACAAATATTAAAGACGCAAAGCATTTAATTAAAATTGCTGTCAAAGAGCAACTTAAAGCAGTAAAAATAGGTATGAATTTATGAGATTATACGATGTAACAATAATAGGTGGAGGGATAATTGGTTTTGGCACAGCCTTAGGAATTCAAAGAAAAAATCCTGAATTAAAAATATGTGTGATTGAAAAAGATGAAGTCGTTTCAAATCATCAAACTGGCCATAACAGCGGAGTTATTCATTCTGGTATTTATTATAAGCCAGGCTCACTTAAAGCTGATTTTTGTGTTGAAGGAAGAGCAAGTATGGCTGAATTTTGTATTGAGCATAACCTAAAATATATTAAATGTGGAAAAATAATTGTTGCATATGAAGAAGAAGAGTTTCCAAGATTAGAAAATTTATATGAAAGAGGAGTAGCCAATAAAGTTAAAGGACTTGAAATTATTGGCCCAGAAAGAATTAAAGAAATAGAACCTTACGCTGCAGGTTTAAAAGCACTTTATGCTCCCAATACAGGTATTGTTGACTATAGAGAGATCACAGAAAAATATGCACAGATTTCTATGGAAAATGGAGCTGATGTTTTTCTTGGAACTTCCTTTGAAAGTTATTGGGATCCAAAAACTGTAGGAGAAAATCTAATTTTAGAAACATCTAAAGGTGAGGTTGAAACTAAATTAACTATAAATTGTGCTGGACTACAATCTGATATTGTGGCAAAAAAAATGGGTATAAACCCTAAGCTTCAAATTATTCCTTTTAGAGGAGAATATTATAACTTAAAGCCTGAAAAAAAAGATTTAGTTAATGGCCTAATTTATCCTGTTCCTGACCCTCAATTTCCTTTCTTAGGTGTTCACTTTACCAAAACAGTACATAATGGCCTTGTTGAAGCTGGTCCAAATGCTGTTTTAGCATATGCCCGGGAAGGCTATAGAAAAATAGATATTAACCCTAAAGAATTACTATCAACATTAACATTTCCAGGTTTTATGAAATTTGGTGCAAAGAATTGGATGACCGGTTTTAAAGAAATTAATAGGTCATATAGAAAAAATGTTTTTGTGAAAGACTTACAGAAAATGATTCCAGAAGTTCAGAAATCTGACCTTGATTCTGGAGGCTCTGGCGTTAGAGCACAAGCAATAGGTACAGATGGTACAATGATAGACGATTTTGCAATTGAAGTAGCTGATAAATCTATTCATGTGCTTAATGCTCCGTCTCCAGGCGCAACTTCATCTTTAGTAATAGGCAAATACATTGCAAATCTTGCCTTAGAGAAAATTTTATCTTGACTATCTTTCTGGAATACTATTTAATTTCATTTTAACAAACATATCTTTATGGATAAGGGAATCGGTTTAAAGCCGAACGGTTTGCGCCACTGTTAAGCGTAAGTTATTAGCCACTGGATAAAATCTGGGAAGGCTATATAAAAATGAACGCATAAGTCAGGAGACCTCCTAAAAGAGAAAGTAAGGTTTTCGCAATAAAAATCTGGATACCAGAGATTTATTGTGTTCGATATTTATGTTGAACACTAATTTAAAATCTATTAGATATTTTTCTGTAAATCAGAAATTTNTATTTNTTGTCCCAATATTTTTGNNTATTGGATTCATATTAAGCCTCATTTCTTTATCCAGTGGTGCTGTATCAACTAGTTTTTCTGATTCAATAAATTACTTATTAGGATCATTTATTGATTCTTCAAATGTTGACCCTGTAAAAGAAAAAGTTATTTCTAATATTCGAATGCCTAGAATTTTATTATCTTTACTTGTTGGCTCTGCTTTAGCTGTTTCTGGAGCCTCTCTTCAAGGTGTTTTTAAAAATCCAATGGCTGATCCAGGGATAATTGGAGTTTCTTCTGGTGCGGCTGTAGGAGCTGTAGCAATAATATCTTTAGGTATAGCAGGGTCATCAATATTTATACTGCCAATCTTTTCCTTCATTGGAGGTTTGTTTGCTGCGTTTATAGTTTTTTTATTATCAAGAATTTCTACAAATACTTCTGGAACATCTTTTATTCTATCTGGTCTTGCTGTATCTGCATTTTTAAATTCAATTATTTCTTTAGTTTTAGTTTCTTCAAAAAAATTTGGTGAACTTAATGCAATTTTAAATTGGCTTGCTGGAGGGTTTCAGGATACTAGATGGGAACATGTATATATGGCCGCCCCTATTATCATTTTACTTCTACCGTTATTCTTTATTTTTTCAAATAGAATAAATATCTTATCTTTATCTGATGATTCAGCAAAAACTTTAGGGCTAAATGTATCATTAAATAGATTCATTTTCTTGGTCCTAGCAACATTAATGACTTCTATTTCAGTTGCAGTATGCGGAATACTGGCTTTTGTGGGAATAATGGTTCCGCATATAACTAGATTAATTGTAGGTCCTGATAATAGGCTTGTAATTCCAATTTCTGCTTTAATCGGAGCTGTCTTTTTATTATCTGGCGATCTTATAGCAAGGACTATTCTAGTGCCTAATGAAATCAGACTAGGAATAATTACGAGTTTTATAGGAGCTCCCTTTTTTATTTATCTATTAATTAAACAAAGAAAAAGCTTTATAGAAAGGTAATAAAATGCATAAATTTCTTTTAACATTAATACTTGTTTTTTCATTAATTGCTTGTGATATTGATGATGAAATTCAGATTGTAGAAAATGAAAATGCAGTTGATGATTCATCAATGGTAAATATTATTGAAGAAGAAGAACATGAACACGACGAAGAAAAAGATCATGAGCACGACGAAGAAAAAGATCATGAGCACGAAGATGAAAAAGATCATGATCACGAAGAAGATCATGAGCACGAAGAAGAAAAAGATCATGAGCACGAAGAAGAACATGAACTTAGTTTTTCTCATTATGTAGAAGAATTTGGAACACAAGGATTATTAAACATAGAAAAACTTGATGACATTGATTTGAGTTGGCCTAGAGAAGTTGAAGCTATGAATGGAAAAATTATAATTGAAGAAGAACCTAAAAGAATACTAACAATATCCGTTGGTCACGATGAAATGCTCTTTGGTTTTGCAGACATTGATACTATTGTTGCGGTATCGTCTTTTTCACAGAGTGAAACTGGTAATATTTATGACCTAACTAAGGATCTACCTACAATTTCTTCTGAAATAGAAACAATAATTGCTCAAGATCCTGACTTAGTTTTTGCTGACCCTTACGCTAATCCAAGTTTGATACAATCGTTAAAAGATGTAGGTATTACTGTTGTTCAAACTCAATTAAATAATGATTATATTGGAAGAATAAATGACATTCTTTTTACTTCGTATGTTATAGGGCAAACAGAGAATGTTTCTAAACTTATAAGTGTTATAGAGGAAAAAATTTCTATAATTGATGAATTCAAGAGTCGGTTTGATAAAAAGCCAAGCGTGTTATCAGTTACTTATTACGATGCTTATTGGGCTGCAGGAGTAGGTTCTACAGAAGGAAGTATAATTGAGCTTGCTGGTGGATTAAATATTGCTTCAGAGAATGGTGTTGAATCAAATAACATGATTACCAAGGAATCATTAATTGATATGAATCCAGAGTACATTGTTATTCCTCAATCAATTGCATGGGGTGGCCAAGATTTCTATGATACATTGTTTAGTGATGAGTCGTTTCAATCTATAGAAGCAATTATAAATAATAATGTTTACTTAGTTGATACAAGCTACTTCACAACGCTTTCCCACTGGAATATTGTTGGTGCAGAAAAATTAATGGGAATAATATGGGGGGATGAGTGGAATAAGGTAGTTGGTGATTTGCCAGAATTTTATTCTTGTATGAACTGTGATATTTACAATTAATCAAATTTGAGCATAAAAATAAAAAGGTTAAGTTATTCCCCTAATAACATAAATGTATTAGATAGCATTTCATTAGATATTAATGGAGGAATAAATACCTTTTTAGGCCAGAATGGATCTGGTAAAACAACATTGATGAAATTAATTTCAAATTTGATAGAGCCGACAATTGGTGAAGTTTTAATTAATGGCATAAATGTTAAAGATTTAAAAAAATATGACTTATCAAAATTAATAACTTATATATCACAGGATAGAGAGAATATCCAAGGTTTTACTGTCTTTGAGTATGTCGAAATGGGTAGGTTCCCTTATCAAAATTTCTATGGCAAATATGATAATAATAGTCAAAAATTTATCAATGAATCTTTAAAATTAGTAAATTTATTTAAAAGAAAAAATGACTTTGTTGATAATCTTTCCGGTGGTGAAATGCAAATTCTTAGGATTTCAAGAGCACTTGTACAAGATACTAATATTATTCTTTTCGACGAACCAACTTCAAATCTTGATTTAAAAAATACAAGAAGAATAAAAGATTTATTGTTTAAACTGAAGGATATGAACAAGAGAATAATAGTTTCTACCCATGATATTAATTTTGCTAATTCTATATCTGACATTATATTTATGATAAAAAATGGAAAAGTAATTTACTCTGGCGACAAAGAAGAGATCTTGAATAAAAATAATATTATTGATTGTTACGATCTAAACGATTATGACAGCGAAGATATTAGACTTTTTTAACTGCCTTATCATTTTTTGCTAATATTTCTAATAGTTCGTAAGTAAATATACCTGTTGTAGAGCACAGGTCAGCATTAGACCAAAGAAATTGATATGCATAATTACCTATCGTTACGTAATCAACAATAAAAATATCATCTGGGATTGAGTTTACATTTAACAATTTTCTCCCAGTCATCTCTTCTATGCAATTAGCGCAGGGACACTGTAATCTTAGATATTTATAGGGAAAAATATATTTATTATTATTTATTTCAAGAAGAAGGCCATCATCTTCAAGTTGAATTATTGTAGGAATGTTCATATTCTTATTTTAACTTATATATTATCAATATTTAAATTTATTAAGAGGAGCATAATGAGAAGTAAATATACAGTAGCTGTTATTGGTGCTGGATCAATATCTCAAGCACATATGAATGGCTATAATATCAATGACAAGGATATATCAGTAGAGGCAGTTGTTGATCCTGTTGATAATGCAAGAAAAATATTTATGGATCAATATAATGTAAAAAAATCATTTTCCTCTATGAAAGATTTATTCAATGAATTTATTCCTGATATCGTTAGTATATGTACTTGGCATGCTCTTCATCATGAACAAACGGTAGAGGCTGCTAAATCAGGTGTAAAGGCAATTATATGTGAAAAACCTATGGCTATAGGCTCTGGGCCTGCCCAAGCTATGATTGATGCTTGTGAGGAAAATAATGTAAAGCTTGTAATCTCTCACCAGAGAAGATTCACTCCAGGATGGGAAAAAGCCAAACAGTTAGTAGATGACGGGTTAATTGGTAATCCCTTATTTATTGAATTGAAAGCATTAGAAGGATTGCTCAATTGGGCTACACATAATATTGATGGCTCCCGCTATATTGTCGGCGACCCTGAGACAGAATGGGTATTTGGTTCTGTAGAGAGAACTACTAATAAATATGAGAGAGATACTAGAATAGAGGATTCTTGTATGGGCCTTATTCAATATAAAAATGGCATTCAGTCTTTTGTTCAATCAGATTTAGCTCAATACGATTATGAGTCCCAATGGAAAACTAATCATCCAATATTTATAAGAGGTGAAATCGGCGCTCTTGATATTACTGAATATGAAGTTAAGCATTTAGGAGGAAATAATTCCGGCTGGAAAACAATTCCTGCAGATATCCCAAAAGAAAAAATTGACCCTATCGGAGGGGATACAAATGGAAAATTAGTCAAAGAATTAGTTAATTGGCTAAATGGCGCAAGTGATCATAGGTGTTCTGGAGATAAAGCGAAACAGACTTTAGATATCATGATGTCAATTTATCAGTCAGCAAGAATTAATGAAAAAGTGCATTTTCCAGTTGAAGAGGATACTTATCCCCTTGACCTCATGTTTGAAGAAGGAAAAATACCTCTTAAAAAATCTGAAAGATATGATATTAGAGGTTTTCTTGATAGATCAAATATTGATGAAGATGATTATATTAGATTGAAAAGCCAAGGCATGCCTCATCACCAAATAATGCAAGAAGTTAAAAGATTATAATTTATCTATACCAAGAAGTTGCATTCCACATATCTGGATTATCTCCAATGTGATTTTTTATTGGTTCTGTTATTTCATTAAATAAAGTAGAAATTTCAGATGAAATTTCATTTTCAAACGAAGATTTATTTAATATGACTTCCTTTTTATTTCTTGCTCCAACTAGCATTGAAATTACACCTTTTTGTTTTTTTAACCAACATAAGGACATTACTGCAGGATCTAGGTTATAGGTATTTGATAAATTGATTAATTTATCAATACAATCAAATAGTAAATATTCACACCCATAATCCTTATGTCTGCAAAGCTTTGATGTATCTTTGGAAAAAAGTCTACTTCTGGATACCCCATCTGGGACATCTTCTACTTTTCTGTATCTCCCTGTTAGCAATCCCTGTGCTAATGGGCTGTAACATATTATCCCACTTCCTTTTGAAACACATAAAGGTTTAATTTCAAACTCAATTGCTCTCCAAAAACCATTGTATGGCAATTGATTTGTTACAACTTCTGTTAGATCTGTTATTTCTGTAAAGTCCTTTATGCCAAAATTACTAACCCCTAAAGTTAATATCTTTCCTTCATCTTTTAATTTTTTCAATTCATTTACAGAATCATCAATTGATAAATCATGGTTAGGCCAATGAATTTGATATAGATCAATATAGTCTGTTTTAAGTCTTTTTAGGCTCATCTCACACGCTTTTCTAATATCTTTAGGTGATAAATCGTTTGCAGGTACTTTTGTTCCAATAATATTTGTTTGTCTTTTTTTAAAAAGAGCTTTACCTAATACTTCTTCTGATCTCCCTTCTCCGTAACCGGGAGCAGTATCAAAAAAATTTATTCCATTTTCAATAGATTCATTAACGGCGTCAATTGAGTCTGAGTCATCCTGTTCCCCCCATAAGTCTCCACCTGCAAATGGCCATGTACCCAATGCAAATTTTGAAATTTTTATTTTGCTATTACCTAATTGTGTGTATTTCAAAATATTCCCTTTTTATTTACTTTAAAACAACTATAATTAAATTTCTAATTATTAATTAATTAAAAAAATGAAAACTTATGCTCAAGCGCTAGATCTAAAAGACGATAAGGATCTAATAGCTAAATATGAAAATTATCATAAAAATGTTTGGCCAGAAACAATAGAGGGGCTTAGAAATATTGGTGTTTTAAGGATGCGAATTTGGAGAGTAAATAATAGATTGTTTATGCTAATGGAAACTTCTGATGAATTTAATATTGAAAAATTTCAAGAGTACGCTGATCAAAATCCCAGAGCTAATGAGTGGAATGAATTAATGATGAATTTTCAGCAACAAATTCCATCTCCTACTGGTGACTGGTGGAGCCCAATGAGTTTAGCATTTGATTCTGAATGGTTTAATTAGAAAAGGCTACTACTTTGCCCTGCATCTATATTTATGCAAGTTCCAGTGATTGTAAATGCTTGAATTGACGAAAGAAATGCCACCATTTCACCTACTGGTTCTGGTTTTCCAAAATCGCCCATTGGAAGATTTTGGCTTATAAAATCATCAACTACTTCTTTTGGAGAGTTTTCAACAAATTTTTCCCATGATCCACCATCATGTTTAATTGATCCAGGTGCTATTGAATTTACAGTAATGCCAGTTTTTGCCGTTTCAATAGCCATGTGCTTAGTTGCAGCAATTAAGCTAGCTTTAGATGACATGTAACTAGAACTTTTACCCCCATATTCCCTTCCAAATATAGATGAAATGTTAATAATTCTTCCCCACTTATTATCTATCATTTTTTTTGATACAATTTTCATTAATTTTAATGATGCCCAAAAATTTAAATTAAAAACTCTTTCGTAATTCTCAATATCATCATTTAATAATGAATCTGAACCAAGAGAGCCTCCAACATTATTTACCAAAATATCAATATTACCAATATTTTTCTCTGCGTTGTTTACCAATTCATTTAAAGAATCTATGTCATTTTTAACCTCATGTTTTATTCCAATATATTTAATATTTTTTTTATTTAGTATTTGAGAAGTTTCATTTAAACCTTCATCTGATCTAGAACAAAAAGCAACATTAACACCCTCATTTGATAAAGATTTTAGTGAAGCTAATCCCAGACCTCTTGTTCCGCCTGTAATAAGTGCATTTTTGCCTTTTATTCCTAAATCCATATTTCTACTACTCCTTTTATTAAACTAACTATAAATAATTGAAATATCATTGTACTTGGTATGTAGGTAAATATTACAATTAAGAATGATTTTACATATCTTAAATACAATGTTTCTTTAACTTGTAAATTATATCCATACAATACAAAAACAGATCTTATAATAAGTATATATAACCAAATTGTTGATATAAATATAATAATATCGGATAAGGTTTTTTGTTCACGTATTACTGGGAATACAGAAATCATTCCTATTAAAACTGGGATTTGTATAAAAGCGAGAAAATTTATATGTTTTTTAAAAGTCAGTATATTTGAACTATCTGGCTTTTCTCCTTTGCTGTTTTTTAGTCCCGCCCTAATCGGAGATGCAAACAATGTTATTCCTAAAAAATATAAACCTGAAATAATAAATAGATTTTGACTAAAGAGGCCTATAAATTTAATGATAAACTCTGATGTTGAAAAATCTAAATTTGAATCAAATTCCAAGAATGGATAAATTGCTCCGCAAATACAAGAAGAAATAAGTATGCCTAAAGATAAAAAGATTTTTTTTTCAGAAAAAAATAATCTTTCCAATGATTCATTTTTTATAGAAAGATTTAAAAAAAGGCTTTTAATTTTTTTTAAAAGGAAAGTTAAAGTATTAGACAACCAAATCATTAGATATGATTGTCAACTTTAGATTCAATTACATTTTGAGCTACTGCGCCAACTATTTGATCAACTGGAGCTCCATTTTTAAATATTAATAATGTTGGAATAGATCTAATTCCGTATGTAGATGAAACATTAGGATTTGAATCAACATCTAGTTTGCCGACTTTTAATTTACCTTCATATTCACTGCTTATATTCTCTACAGACGGGGCAATCATCTTGCAAGGCCCACACCATTCAGCCCAAAAATCAACTAAGACAGGTTCATTTGATTTAATTACCTCTTCATCAAAATTATTATCATTTAGTTCTATTACATTACTCATTGCTACCTCTTATTCTACTTTTAAATTGTCTATTATCTCGTAATCTAATTTTGGAATATTCATTGACCAATCTTTGTCATTAGAATTTTGCATTTCAATTGCCATTTCTCCGAACAAATTCGTTATTGAAATTGAATTGTTCAAGTCATTAAGGACCTTGACTTTACCTTTAATTTCATAACCAGATGATCCAGTTAATTTTACCAATGCCCCTTCTTTAATTTCAAATCTATTTAAAATATCGTTACTAATTTCTAAAATTGTTTTTACATTTACTTCATTCATATCACCATTTTTAATAATATCTATGTCTTCTGAATCTTTAATTAATACTCTACCTTGATATAACCTAATTTTTTCTTGCTTCTCATTAGATGAATAATTTTTAATTACAAATGAAGGGGTTATTCTATTATTAATCATAATTGATTCATTTTTTAAATTATCGTAATCAATTAAAGCAAAACCATTAATATTTTTTGATATATCTTTAAATATTTCATTCTTATTTTGAAAGTCTATTTCAGAAATTTTTAATTTTTTTGATATGTCATTAATAATTTGCCAAACTTCTTTAACGTCATCTTTAGTGTTGACTGATGAATTTGTATATTGAATTCTGTTTTCTAAGTTAATGTATGTTCCTTCCCTACTAGAAAAATCTGTTACTGGGAATATAAGATCATAATCATTATTTATATATTCTTTTTTATTAGTAAAAAGAACTTTAACTTCAGCATTATTAATATCATTATTATTTTCAATTGTTGCTGTTTCAGCGCCATCTTCAAATATTAAACAAAGTTTTGGCCTTTCTTCATTTTGATTTTCATAGTTATTATTAATATTCTGGGCCTCATTAATTCCCATATGTATTGCGCCAATTTGATTTGCACCATTTATAAGCGGAATTAATGAGCTTTCTTTATTATTTATATTTCCTGTTAAATGATAGAGATTTAATAAACTTGAAAGATATAAATCTTTGTCGTCTCTTTGATTTAATAAATCTGTTCCAAATATAAATGAACTAGTTCCCTCTGATAATAAGGATGCCAAATTCTTAATTTCTTCATCATCAATTCCTATATCTTTTGCAATTTTTAAAGAGTCAAATGAGGAAAATTCAGCAATTGCAAGATCTAAATTTGGGTAATTAATTGTTTCTGATGATTCCTTTGCCTGGTCTACTATTATTTTAGAAACTGCATTTAATAATTTATAAATATTTTCTGGGTGGATTCTTATCCAATTATTAGAGTACCTTGTCATTTCTGTCTCTCGTGGATCAATAACTATAAGATTTTTTCCTGCCCTTGAAGCTTGCTTAGCATACATTGCAACTATGTTTTGCATTTCTGAAGGATTTCCTAGTGATAGCAAAATGTTGTCGCTTTTATTAATATTTGAGAATTCTCCCTTTCCTGTTGAATTTCCTGTTGCTTTATAAAGAGATTCAAAAATTTCATCACTATTGTTAGCTAAAAGGCTTAAATTTTTAATTCCTAATTTATCTTTGAATAACATTTTTGATAAATAATAATCTTCATTAGTGCTTCTAGGGCTAGCGTATACAGATATTGATTCTTTTGGATATTTTCCAATTAATAATGCTAATTCATTTATACCATCTTCATAGGATATTTTATTATTATTTTGGTGCACATAATTTAGTTTTTTCTCATTTACATAATCATATGCAAATTTACCTCTCATACATGTTTGGCCTTGATTAGCTTCACCAGCTAAATCTCCGATTAACCTTATTACTTTATTAAATTTATTTGATTCCGAAATAATTTGGCAGCCTACTGGGCAGTTCGAGCAAATAGTTGTAGCTTTTTTTTCTTTTTTCTCCCACTTATAGTCTCTTTCAACTAATGCGCCAGTTGGACACATATCTATACATGCTCCACAAAATTCACATCCGGATTCTAAAAGTGAGTTGCCAGAGGCTGTGCCTACAATTGCTATTCCTGACCTTTGTTTTAAAGTAAGTGCGTTGTCTACTCTAACTTCATCGCATACTCTTACACATCTAACACACACAATACATAAATTATAATCTCTATCATAAAAAGGATCGTCAGAGTGAATAGGCAAATCTCTCCTGTTGTAATTTAGTGGAGTTCTCATATCTAATTCTGTACTTCTTATTGTGTCTTTTAGTTCGCATCTTTCATTTTTAGGGCAAGTTGTGCACCTATCTGTTACTGACACATGCCTTTGGCAAACATCCTGAGGACCGCACAATTCTATTCGGTGACATGTTAGGCATCCATGTGGGTGCTCAGTAATAAGAAGATCCATAATTCCTTGCCTCAGATCTTTAATATCATTTTGAGTAGATGTAATTACCATTCCATCAGATACAGGTGTTGTGCATGATGCTTGTATTGATTTTCTTCCGTTAACTTCTGTTTCAACAACACACATTCTACAAGCCCCATAGGGGTCAAGTCCTGGATGGTAGCAAAGGTACGGAATATATACCCCATGATCCATTGCAGCTTGGATAATAGTTTGACCTGGCTTAGCATTAATATATTTACCATTTAGATTAATAGTAGTTAATTTATTATTGTTATCCGTTGTAGTCATTAAGGCCTTGTCCTAGTTGGTAAAATCATTTCCTCATCACTTGAATCAATTGGGTGATTTGCAGACAAAGCGAGGTCAAATTCATCTTTAAAATATTTAATTGCAGAAGCTATTGGACTATACCCTAATTGACCATGTCCACATAAAGATCCTGTCTTCATACTATTACCAATTTTTTTAATTACATCCATATCATTTTCATTAGGCCTAGAATTACAAATCCTATTTAGTATATCAAGCATGTGTGTATTTCCTAGTCTGCAAGGAAAACATTTTCCGCAACTTTCAAATTGATTAAACGCAACTAAAGTCCTAATTAAATCGACAACATCTGTAGTACTATCAGCAACTATAATTCCTCCAGATCCAAGTATTGCACCTACTTTTGACATCTCGTCAAAGTCAATCTTTACATCAAAATCTTCTTTCCCTAAAACACCTCCAAGAGGACCTCCAGTTTGTAGCAACTTAATATCATTATTAGTTGAAGAGCCTCCACCAATATTATTTAGTAAATTTTTTATTGTCATCCCCATTTCTATTTCATACATACCAGGTCTCTTTATGTGGCCTGAAAGACATACAATTGCTGTTCCAGAGCTACTTTCTGATCCTATACTCTTATATTTATCACTTCCCTCTTTTATAATGTAAGGTACGTATGAAAGAGTTTTAACATTATTAATGTTACTTGGCTTACCCCATAATCCATAAGCTGCAGGAAATGGTGGCTTAAATCTTGGCATAGATCTTTTACCTTCTATAGCCTCCATTAATGCTGTTTCTTCGCCAGCAACATATGAATCTCCTGTCAAAGAAACTTCTACATCATAACTAAAGCCAGTGCCAAGAATATTTTCCCCCAATAAATTAAGATCATATGCTTGCTGAATAGCTTTTCTAGAATTTTCTATAGGTATTTCATGACCATCTCTTATAAAGATATGACCATTACTTGCACCAGTTGCATAACCTGCAAGTATCAATCCTTCTAATAACATATGCGGATCATTTTCTAAAATACCTTTGTCATTAAAAGCTCCAGGATCACCTTCTTCGCAGTTGCATAATATATATTTAATATTGCTATTATTTCCTGCTAAAAAACTCCATTTTATTCCAGTTGAAAAAGCTGCTCCTCCCCTGCCTCTTAACCCTGAATCTTTAACTTGATTAAGAGTTTTCTCAGGATCAAGTTTAGTTAGAGCAGTACTTAAACCTTCGTAACCACCATTAGCAATATACTGATTTATGTTGGTAGGCGATATATTCCCAAAGTTTTTAGTTGCTATCTGTTTTGTGTATTTTAGCGGTTCAATTTTATCGAGCTCGGGTATCCCATCTATTGGATTTCTGCCATCTGAAGCTATTTGACCAAACACATATTTAGATAATGGAATATTTTTTTGAATCAAGTAATTATAAATTTCTTTTGTAATATCAGGTGTGACATTATTATAAAAAACTCTTATGCCGTCATTACTTTTAATATCTATTAATGGTTCTGCATAACTTAATCCCATCGACCCAACTAATGAAATAATTATATTTTCATTGTCACTTGAAAGATCTTTCAATAGATTAAAAATTTCTTCTGCTCCAGCAGCTTGGCCAGATGCTCCATAACCTACTCTAATCCAAATAGTATTTTCGGAATTCAAGTTATCCCATTCTTCAGTGGATGTATTTTTTAACTGATTAAAGTCCATTTTTATATATCAGATATTTTTTCTTTAATTTTTTCAACGGATGCTTTTCCATATAATTTATGATCAATAGCAAATACTGGTCCTTGTGAGCAAGCTCCAAGGCAAGTGCTATATCTTAATGTAATTTTACCATCTTTTGTCTCCCCTTCTTGATTTATACCTAAAAGACCATGCACATCTTTTAATATTTTTTGAGATCCTAAAATATGGCATGATGGCCCCCAGCATATATCAAGCGTTGCATCGCCAGGCGGAGTAAATCTAAAATTAGTGTAAAAAGATGCTACGCCCCAAACGTCATTCATAGTTTTGCCTGTATATTTTGCGACAATTTCAACTGCATTCTTTGGAATAAAATGAAATTCATTGCTTATTGCTAAGAGACAAGAAAGGACGGTTTTTTTTGAAATCTTAGGTTGATTTTCAATGGCATTTATTATTTCCTTGTTAGTTGGTTTTTTATTATTCCTCATGGAATTATTTGCTTTCCTGTCAATAAATTAAGTTATTCAGTCTTATTTTTTGCTGCATTGAGATCTTCTGAGAGATCTCGCTTAAGTGTTGGTTTCATTACAACCGTTTCTACTGTTGTTCTACTATTAATACTGGCTATAGTAAATATCATATCTGCTAAATCTTCAGGTTGCATCATAGTTGACCTTGCATCTTTGTTTGGCACTAAGGCACGATTTTCAAGTATAGGAGTATCTACCTCTGCTGGCATTATAGCCGTTGCCCTTATCCCCATATTTGAAAATTCTGCATTTATATCACCCATAAGATTAGTAACTGCAGCTTTAGCTGCGCCATAAGCGGAACCACCAAGTAGTCCTGGCGTCAATGCCGCCATTGAAGAAATTGTAATAATAGTCCCATTTTTATTATTAAGCATATCTTTTAAAAATTCTTGGCAAATTCTATATACAGATTTTAAATTAACATTAAGAACATCATCCCATTGATCTTTTGGGATGTATGCAATGCTTCTCACTTTACTACTTGACCCTGCATTATTTACTAAAACCGTTACACTTCCGTAATTGTCTGAAATTTCTTTTTTTAATCTGACTATTTCAGAATCTTTTGATATATCACATTTATTAAAATAAATATTTGATCCAGAATTTCCAGCTAATGAAATTGTTTCTTGTAGTGCGTCTTCTCTTCTACCAACAATTACTGTCTTTATATCATTTTGAGCAAATTTTATAGCTGTAGCTCTTCCAATGCCACTGCCACCACCTGTAATTAGACACAAATCATTTGAATTCATAGTTTCCTCACTTTTTCTTTTAATAAAGATACTATTTCTCCAGCAATTTTTACACTGTAATTTGTCCCTCTATCTTCAGGATAAATTTGTGTTGTATTCCCAATAAACAAATTTTCAACTGGTGATTCAATTTCAGGAATGTTAGAAGAATAGTTTTTTGGTATGACTGGCTNNGCGGCACTCACAGAATTATATTTATAATCTAATATCCAATTTTTATTGAATTCAGGGTTAATTTTTTTTAAATTTTCNATATAAATANCTAANAACTCTTCTTTATTTTTTTTAAATATTTCATCTGTATGAGGCAAATAGTTAGTTATATATAAAATATGATTACCACCATATCTACCTTTACCAACTAAATTAGTATGCTCTATTAATCCCAAAAAGGGTATTTCATCATCAATTATATTCATCCAATAATAAGGCGAAAATTGTTTTTTTAGATATAGTATAAATACACTTGCCCCAAGATATTTTGCCGCAGAAAGCTTATCAACATAATTTTTATCAAAATTTATTAATTTTTGTATTTCATAAGAAGGAGCTGTGCAAACTACAATATCTGTTTTAATATTCTCTTTTTTTTCTTTGTAAATATATTCTATGCTGTCTACAGATCCTTCACTTAGCCCAATAGAGGTTACTTTGTGATTAAGCTTTACAGTGCCTCCATTAGCTTCTATTTTACTTATTAAAGAATTTATTAATTCTTCAAATGAATATTTTAGGTAACCAAGTATTTCATCACCTTTTTTATTTCTTGAAGCAAACCTAGTCTTCATTTTTGACCAAAACCATGGCATAGCAACTACTTCATGATATAAACCAAATTTTGCTTTTAATAATGGCCCCCAAACTTTATTGTATATTTCTTTACCAGCATATTTTAGTATCCAATTATTGGCTGAGATTGATTCATAGTTCTTCCAGTTCTTCCTTCTTTGTAAATATAAACTTATTAGGCCTAACCTAATTCTATTTATCAGGCTTATAGGTTTATATTTTAGTAGGTCTAATGGAGTAGAGAATTTATACAGAGATTTATCTGAATACATCCCAACAGATGATTTATGCCATTCCAGAGACTCATTTAATCCCAACTCATCAATTAAATTTATTATTTCAAAATCATTTCTGAATATATGATGATAGCCTCTTTCAATAAAATAATTATCAATTTTAATACTCGAAGCTTGTCCTCCAAAAAAATATGATGATTCATAAACAGTTACATCAAATCCTTCTTTTGAAAGATAGTATGCAACTGATAATCCTGTAATTCCGCCGCCTATTATAGAAATATTCATGATTTTGATTTCCTGAAATCAATTATAAATGTTATTAATCCTAATATTGAAATTGGCAGCCACAATATCAAGTGAACCAATATTGTAAATGCTGCTGCTTCATTGCTATCTACCCCAAAAGAAGTAAGTACAATAGTTCCAATAACCTCAAATGGACCCCATCCTCCAGAAGTTGAAGGTATTATACCGCCTAAATTAGAAAAAATTCCAAAAAATAATATAGCTATAAATAAATTTTCAATATCAAAATTGAATTGTGTGCCAATAAGATAAAACATAGAAAATTCTACAGCCCATAATGAAGTAGCAATCACTACCACTTTAATAAATTTTTTATTGCTTATTGAAAACGCACCTTCAGTAAAACTTTCAATATACTTATCTGGATTAAATTTTGAATTAATTTTTTTCAATAATTGCAAAAATTTGTGCGTTATTTCTTTCCATAAGCCACTTAAAATAATTAATATAAAAATTGTTGTTAGAGACAATAAAATTATTAACGAAATGTATACTATCTGTGGAGATATATTTAAGTTACTTGAAAAGTTTTCTGTAAACTCTCTTGGTATAAATATAAGACCTATTAATAAAAAAAGCATTAATACAATTACATCTGTAACTCTTTCAGCTAAAATGGATCCAAGCACAAATGATTTATTTATTTTTTTTAATAAACTAAGGTGATAAATTCTTGCTAATTCACCCAATCTTGCAGGAAGTAAATTATTAAACATATATCCAGAAATTACTACATTTAATAATGATTTGAATTTTATTGTGCCCACATTCTTTTTTAAAAGTATTTTCCATCTATAAGTTCTGAGAAAAAGTGATAAAAAATAAATAAAAAAACCGATTACTAGATAAAAAATTGAAATACTTGTCAGTGATTCTAAGGTTTTATCAAAACTATCTACAATCTTTAAAAATAAGAATAAACACACTAAAGAAATAAATGTTCCAAGTAATATCTTGTAAATATTATTTCTAATCAAATGAATCATTATTTTTTCTTATAATAGTCATATCAACTGTTCCAATTTCACCTTTAAAATCTTTAAACGCAACATGCCTAATTAAATAATTTAAATTATTTATATTCCCAGCATAGTTTAAAAATTCTTGAAATGAGGAAAATCTATAATTTTCTGGAAACCACATACGGAATGGTGCCTGATTAATATTTTCATATAAATCACTACTAGATACTTTCGAATTAAACTTCAAAAAATTCCCACTATTAATAATCACATAATCATATTTAAAAAAATCTCTATCTTTAAAAGTTTTCTGATTTGTTGAATCAAAATATACAACATCAAAATCTCGGAAATACCATGCCCATGGCCATTGATATCCACCAGAAGTATCAATAGCCAGTAAAACACCGTCATTTATTTCTTTAAAGTTATTTATATCTTTAACTAAATTATGAACATGAGGTGAAGTTTGAGTATAAACAATAATTTCATCAGGAACTCCTGATTTATAAAAAGAAGCATCTATTGATGTTTTTAATGAAAATATTGCCAATATAAATATAACTAAACTAAAAGCTACTTTTTGAAAATTGATAATCAAAGACTTATTAAGTTTAAAATTTTTAATCCTAATTAGAGAAAATAATATTAAAAACCAAGCCACTATAAAGGAAATTATAAGAGTACTTAAAGAATTGATATTAAAAAATAATATCGATGAAAAAATAATCACAGAAAGAATAAATAAATATTTTAAATAATATTTAAAATTCATTTTGGCAATGTTTTTTAAAATTTCTGAAATAGTTATGCCGGAATATATAAACAATGGGAGCACTATATTTACTACTAACCACGGCATTTTTTCACTTGCAATACCATAAACTAGCATATTTGTTAAAAACCAACTTATTAGAAAAAATTCAAATAGCCTTATCTTATTTCTTAAAAATATAATTGAAGAAATACAAATAAATAACAAGAAAAATTCATAAGTTAATATTACAACAAAAAAGTAATACCACGGTTGAGAACCTCTAGCAACATCTTGTTGTGCTAACCAGTAGCCTAAAGATTGCCAAATTCCTGTAAATATACCATTTGGATTAAATCCCAATGATGAAAAAAATAAAATGAAAACAATCCAAAATCCACTAAATAAGACTATCCATTTTTTCTTAAACCAATAAATTCCAACAGTAAAAGAAATTATAAAAGTCAGAAATATAGATAAATAAGAAATAAGCAATGATATATTATCTGAAGGGTATCCAGCTCTTGTTGAATTTGTCACGCCAGGGATCATATTAATATTAAAAATATTACCAATTATTCCTATTAAAGGAGATGCTAAAGGAATTGTTAGTGTAAAAATTAAAACAAAAATATCTGAAAATCTTTCTCTAATAATAATTTTGCTTTTTGTTTTAATTAAAATGTTAAAGTTAGAGCAAACTAAAGAAAAGGTTCCAATAAAAAAAACTGTAATGTAGTGAGTTTCTTTAATGCAAAATCCTAAGCTTAAAAAAATAGAAAATATGAGTAAATAATTATTTTTTTTTGATGAGTATAAATATGAAAATAATGAGTAAACCAATAAAAGACTTACGGTCGCGATAATAACGTCATTTCGTGCAAATCTACTGTAATAGAGAATTATTGGTGAAAATAAAATAATTATTGAAGAAAATATAGCAGCCTTATTACCTATAAATTTTATAAATAAAAAAGGNAATAATGTTAGTATGCATCCAAAAATTGCTGGCACAACTCTTAAAATATAATTAGAATCTCCAAAAATAAAAAATAAGAAGGCGTTAAGATGAAATATCAAGGGCCCATGCATTAATGGATTATGGACAAACCCATTACCTCTAGAAAAGGCCCAAGAGTAGTATCCATGCAGGGACTCATCATGATGAATAGCCCTTATATCTAGTAATAAAAATCTTGTAAGTATCGAAATAAAAAATATTGCTGCCATTATGTATGCAACATTATTATCGCTATTAATTAATGATTTAATTCTTAGTAACATAAATTTACTTTGTTATATAAACACTACATAATCCTGATGAATATATTTTATTGTATATATTAAACAAATATGAGCTAGTATTTTTATAATCAATAATGTATGAAATATTGTATTTATTTATAATATCTTCAATTTCATTAATATCTTTAGAATTAAAAAGTTTTAATAAATCTATATTTCTTTCTTTTATTTCTTTTTCATTGCCTCTCCATTGATTTTCATGTCCAGGCCATCCTAATGGAGTTTGGCGACCTGTAAATATTGAAAAGAAAGAACTTAATTTATAATCTTCTCCAACTCCAGAAAAAATAACATCATTAAAATTTGTATTATTATTAATCCATTCAATTGTATTAATAGACCCTGGGTACCTTTTTTCTATTTCAACCGAGGTGTCTAATGTATATTCCTTAGATAAATTATTTGTATTATCTAAAAATGTTGATAAATTTTGAACAAAACTAATAGCAATTACCGGTACTATAAACAGGAGTATATATTTCTTATTGTCAAAAATCCTAGATATAAATATAGGGAAAGCTATTGATGCTAATATCCAAATCTGATAGTAAGATTTGAAAATTGTATTCATTCTATTCTTAAATAGGTCAATAAGATGTACGTGCTCTACTATTAATAAAATTGACAAAATTGTTAGAGAAATACTAAAAAAAATAAAATCTTTTACGTATAGCTTTTCTTTTAAAATAATATATATTGCAACAATCAAAATGAATGTTGATAAAAAACTTAATAAATAATTTAAAAATACAACCCCATTATCAATTGCATTACTTAAAATGATTCTTAAAATAAATATGGCAATGGATATAATTAAAGAATAGATTAGAATTTTCAATAATTTAATTTTTTTTAAATTTATCTCCTTAAAGATGCTCCAATAAATTATTAATAAAGGCAATCCTGCAACGATAATAAAATGAATTATGTTGGTTGAATATAAATTTATAGCAATTATAGGAAATTCAGTCTGTCCATCTAAAGTACTAAAATAATAATCATATAAGATTAATATACTTATGATGAAGCCTAGTATAAATAAGTATAATTCATAAATATTAATTTTATTTTTGTTTTTTAAATAACTTACTGCATAGCATGTTATAAATAAAAAAAGGAATAAAGGTAAGTCCCAAATATTTATAAAACCCATTATTGGAATTAACAAACCAATTAGGAATAAAATAAAAAATTTTGGTCTTTCAGCATTTCTTCCAATAGTTGATGTTATAGATAATATTAAATAAGAAGTTATTAGAAAAAATGGTATGCTTAACATGTGTGGATGCAGGTCTCCCAAAATAAATGAAAATGAAGGGTATTCTTGAATCGTATAATCCAAACTCTTACCATCAACTAAATAATCAATTACTCTTGTTGATCTCCATCCACTTCCATATAGAAAATTAGAGTCATATTCACCCAAGTCTTTAATTTTTAATAAATTAATAAGTAAGCTTCCAATTAAAGGAATCCTGGAAAATAAATCAATTAATATATAAAAATTAGTAATAAATAATAAAAATAATGGTCCTAATGATGATATAAAATATAATCTTAATTTCGATAGATCAAATTTTCTTAATACCTTAAATGATATAGCCCAAGATGCTATTAAAGAAAGTGAAAATGTAGTTGAGAGTGATATATTATAGCCGTAAATAATACTTGTATTAGTTAATCTAATTATTCCTCCATATATCCAATATCCAAAATAATAATAAGGATTTTCATATCCTGAAAACCAAAGATCAGGAACCATTCCATTATTAGAAAAATAAGCAGACGATAGCATCATATGATCCATTAATTTCTCAGTTCCAATTAAATCTCCATTAAAACCTCTTAGGGCTAAAAATAAGACATGAGTAATTATTAAGATTAGGAAAAATTTAAATACATCATAAATAAATTTATATGTGATTTTTTTTCTATTTTTAAATAACCAAATAAAAAAAATGAGAAAAAATACAGTTAATGAGAAGAAATATGATAAATAAATATCATTTAACACGTAAAATGATGCCCAAGATATCAAGCCAATAAAAATCAGTGATAAAGGGGCTCCTAATGATAATTTGATTAGAATGCTCTCTTTATTAAAAATAAAAGAATTTAAGGGTAAACAGATAATAGAAGCAATTCCAATAAATATAACCCACAATAATATATCTGAAAACATAAATTACCTGAATCTATTCATTATTTTTTTAAAAAATGTTTTTTTGGCTTTTATATCATTGAATTTATTCTTTTCTAAATAATTAATTGCCATTTCAGCTGCATTCTGTTCAGAAATAATCTTTTTATTTCCATCTGAGCTACTTATTTTTATATCGTTAATATATAAATCAGTCTTAAAAATAGGATTATGTGATGGGCCAGATACCTTATTCAATACATATTTAGGTGGGTCTAGTGCTTCTGCTTGAACAATTTCCTGGAGTAAAGATTTTGGATCTTTATAGTTTTGTAGTTCATTTATATTTTCAAGTGAATTTTTAAATAAATTTATAATAAAAAATTTTACGAATTCATAACCTTTATCAATAAATATTGCCCCAATCAACGCCTCTAATGCATCAGCTAATGCTGAATCTCTTAGATTGCCATCTCTATTTATTTCTTCACTACTCATCCTAAGGTATTCATTTAATTTTAATTTTTGAGATATTGACGATAAAGATTTTTCATCAACCAATATCGACCTTTTTGATGTGAGTATACCTTCATTGTCGTCTGGGTATTTCAAAAAAAGATATTCTGTAATTATTAAATCAAGGACAGAGTCACCTAAAAATTCTAGTCTTTGGTTATATTTTTGAATTTCAATTTTTTTATTTATATAAAATGATTTATGTGTGAGAGCACTTTCAAGTAAATTTATATCAGTGAAATTAACATTAAGATTCGATTGAAGTTTTTCTAAATTCATCTTTATATATCCTAATTAATTTATAAATATTAATATAAATAAATCATACACTATGGACATAAATAAACTGATAGATAAATATTTACCTGATACTGAGAAAGAGTTTATATCTATTTTAGGTGCTTTTGATGATCAAATATATGAGATTTATTTGGTAGGAGGTGCTATAAGGGATATTTTACTTGGCATACCTCCAAACGAAATAGATCTTGCATTAAAAGGTAGTTTTAATACTTTTCTTAAAGAGCTAGAAAAAAATTCTAAAGTTGAAATTATTCAGGTTACTGAATTTGGTACAGCCAAAATTAATTTTAAAGGCAAGTTAATTGATATAGCTAATACTAGAACAGAAGCTTATATCCCTAAAGGATCTCTGCCAAAAATAAATCAATTGTCTGTTGATATAAAAAATGATCTGCGTAGAAGAGATTTCACTATAAATTCAATAGCTTATTGCATAAATAATTCTAATAATAATCTTATTGATCCATATAATGGTCTATCTGATATTAAACAAAGATTAATTAGGAATATACATATTGAAAGTTTCTCAGATGATCCAACAAGAATATTTAGAGCTATTAAATATTCATTAAGATTAGATTTTAATATAGAAAGGAAAACTTCAAGTGAGCTTAAATCCAAATCAAATTTAATAAATAATTTATCAAAATACAGGATTCTTAATGAGGTAAAAAAGTCATTAGATGAAAAAAATCCAGAAAAAATTATAAATAAATTAATTCAATTAAATATATTTAGGTATTTTTTTGATATCAGTAATGTAAATATAAATTTCAATAAATCTCCTAAAGGCATAACTAATTATGAATATCTTATTTTATATTTTACTTATAAGGATGAAGGCAAATTGCCTAATTATTTAAATAATTTTGATAATTCTAAATCTTTAGCAAAAAAAGTCGATCATTTAAAAAATATTAATCATGTTGTTGCGTATATTTTGAAAAATGATTTTAATGACTTTCCACCTGAACTATATATAAAAATTCATAAAATTCCTAAACAATTATTTAATGTTTTTAAGTCATTTAATAAAAATGGCAAGATAATATCTGACTTGATCAACAAGCTAACAAATTCAAAACCTTTTTTAAATTTTAATGATATTAAAAAATTAGGCTTTAAGGACCCAAAAGAAATAGCAAATTTATTACTAAAATTAGAAATTTCAAAATTCAATAATCATTTAGTTTCAATAAAAGACGAAGAAGATTTTATAAAAAAATTTATTAACTAGTTTTTTCTCCATAAAAAATATATTGCTGTATATACGCAGAATCATTTTTATATTTTTTTTGAGCTAATACGGATAATTTATCATTGGATAATTTGTTGTTATATCCTAAATTATTAATAAGACCCCTTCTGACCCATCTATCAACTGGAAATACATCTCTCCTTTCAAATCCATATGTCATAATACAATCTGCCACTTTCTTTCCAACGCCTTTAATTTTTATAAGTTCATTTAATTTATTATCATAGCTATCATTATTTTTTACTGTGCTAATTTCTTTATTTATACTTTTATTTGCTGCATCTATTAAGTATGGGGATCTAAAACCAAAACCTAACTTTCTTAAATTTTTTTCACCTATTTCAATAAGTTCTCTATCGGTAGGAAAAACATAATCAAATTTTCCATCTCCTATTTTTTTTCCATTAAAAATACATAAATCATTAATATTTTTTTTAATTTTTAAAATATTAGACACACTTGAAGTTATAAAGGATACTATGGTTTCCCATGGATCTTGTTTTAATATCCTTAATCCGAAATTTTGGTTAATTAATTTATATATATAATAATCGTTTTTATAAATATTCTTAAATTCTTCAAGATTAAAATCTAATCCTAAATATTTCTTGATTTTTTTTAGATCTTTTTCATTCATTCGAAAATTTAAAGAGTTCAAATAAATTAAGTTATTTTCATTAGATATTATATAAACTTTGTTTCCAATTACCCCTCTATAATGATCTCCATTTCTATGCCATCTAAAAGCTTGGCCTCCATCTAAGGTTGACTCTAAGTTTATAAATTTGGAATCACAAATTGATGTTTTATTCATGACTGTCAATCCAATTTTTTATATAATCTCCTGATTCCCTAATCAAATCTTCATTATAGCTATACCCAGGTAGACAATTTAAAAAGCTTTCTCCATAGTTCTTATTAATTATTCTACTATCTGCACATACAATTGAACCAAAATCTTTATTTGATCTTATAAGCCTTCCTATACCCTGCTTAAATCTTCTAACCGCATCAGGAACTAAAAATTCATTAAAAGGATCAATATACTTCATGCTTCTTGCATTTATTAATGGGTCATTTGGAACTGAAAATGGTAATTTTGAAATTACTAAGACTTTAATTTCAACATCAAATCCAAAATCAATGCCCTGCCAAACGGGGCCAGTAGCTAATAAGATAGATCCTTCATTTTTAAATTTACTAATAACTCTTGCTGCCCTACCATCAACCCCTTGTGAAATTATTTTATTTCTTATTTGAGATTCCTTTAGCCTTTTCCTGACACTATTTAAAGATGAGTATGATGTAAAAAGGACTAAAATTTTTCCCTTATTTTTTTCAGCAATATTTATTACTAATTCAGATAAGTTATTGGTGTATAAATCATCATTGGGCTCTGGCATATCTTTAGGTACATAAAAAAGAACATTTCTTTGATAATCAAATTCAGAATCAAATATTCTATACTCATCTAAATAATCTATTCCAATTTGATTACAGAATTCCTCAGGAGAATTAAAAGAAGTAAGTGTAGCTCCTGTAAGAAGAACACTATCTTGATCTTGAAATATTGTTTCTTTTAATTCATCTTTGACTGAAATTGGTGCGCTTATAATTTCAAAATTATCTTGATTTTTAATTTCAAACCAAGTAACCATATTTATATCTTCTAAAGACAAAATTGATATTAATTTAATTATTTCATCCTCAAATAACTTAATTGAATTTGTTATATTTTTGTATNTATTATTATTTTGATATTTTGAGTAAATATTCTCAAATAATTTTTCCGAAGATATTTCTTTTAAGAAATTATAAATATCAGTTATTTCAATAGAAGAATTAACAAAATTATCATCATAAATTAATTTCCCGTAACTTCTAGTATTATCGATACTATTAATTACTAACTCGTTTAAATCATCTAACTTTAAAATTAAATTATTTATTTTATCTATAAAATTAACTAAAATTCTATCTTCATTTAAATCTTTACTATCTATTTTTTTTATATAACTATTTATTGCTTTATTCAGATTTAGTATTGTGTTTAAATTGACCCTCTTTGTAAATGAATCCGTAGCAACATTTAGCAATTCGTGCGCTTCATCTATTACAAGATAATCTGAATCTTTTAAGAGACTTCTGTCTGTAAAAGATGTTGACATTGCTAGCGAATGATTAATAAGTAATATATTTGATTTTTCGGCTTCTTTCCTTGCGGTATCAATGTAGCATTTATTACATTTTTTTATACAAGATTCATTAGCAGAAGAAAATTTAGAAAATACATAATGATCATTTTTTAAATCAACTTCACTCACGTCCCCTGACTTTGTATATTCTGTCCACTTAATCAGTTTGAATAAAACTCTTGCTTCACTAAAATTAACTGGTTCATATTCAGTTAATATTTCTTTGCATACATAATTCTTCCTTCCTTTAAGAATTGATATTTTTACACTATCTAAATTCCCTGAATCTTCTAAGTAGTTCTTTATCAGGCCCCAATCTTTATTTATTATTTGATCTTGAAGAGCAATAGTGTTGGTAGCTATGACAGCTTTAGATTTATTTTTTAATATATCAATAACTATAGGAACTAAATACCCAAGTGTCTTACCTGTTCCTGGGGTTGCCTCAACCAGATTAATTTTAGATTTTATTAAGTTTCTTTCGATGAACTGCGCTATTTGAATTTGATTCGGCCTTTTCTCATAATTTTTAATATATTTACCAATACCGCCTAAACTAAAAAAATTTTCACAATTTTTAGGAAATTCAATATTTTGTTTTAGAGATTTTTTTATATTTTTTTTAAGAGAACTTTTATGATTAAGAGTTGATAATTTTGACTCTTTAATACAATCTGATAAATATTTAGGGGCAAATTTAATACCATTTTCTTCATTTATATTTATATTTTTAAATTTAGTATTTATTACTCCTGAATTTGCTTGTATTTTTAAAAGCTCGATAAAAATTGATAATGTTGCAGAAGAATCATCCTTAGCTCTATGAAAATTTTCAACGTTTATGTTAAATCGGTTTGATAAAGCCTGTAGGTTATACTCAGCTTTATCTAGCAAAACAAAAACTAAGTCATATGTATCTATTATTACTCCATTAAATAAAAATCCATTTTTTTTCAAAAATTCAATATCAAAGTTAGCATTATGAGCAATTATTAAATGTTGCTGGCCTTTTTCATTACTATAAAAGTTTGTGAATTCTTTTTTTAATTCATCTACTGCTGGAGAGTGTTTAACATCTTCGGTTCTTATTCCTGTAAGATCAGTAATAAACTCACTTATATCTATGCCAGGATTAATTAATTCTGAAAAATATTCGTAAGTCTCTTCTTCAATGTTTAGCTTAGTTGCCCCAATCTCAATAATCATATCTTTGTCTGGACTTAAACCAGTTGTTTCTATATCCAAAGAAACTATAGAGCCTGATGGTGATAATAATTTGAGTGTATCTTTAAGTTCTTTCTGAATCATTTGACTGAATTTATTCCTTTAGTTATCGTACCGTATCATAAACAAAAAAGTTAATAATGAAAGTCGCAAGATTAACAGGTAGAAGAAAAATAGAATTTACTGAGTCTGATGTCATAGAGCCAAGAGAAGGCGAATGTTTATTAAAAGTGAAAGTTGTCTCAATTTGTGGCACTGATATTAGAAGAGAGTTTGATAAAGATCTTCCTAAGGATTCTTATCCACTAGAATTAGGTACTCCGTGTCATGAAGTAGTTGGAGAAATATACCGTTCTAAATCAAACTTATTTAAACAAGGTGATAGGGTATTAGCAGTTCCTACAGCTGATAATGGATTACAAGAATATCTAACATTAAATGAAAGTAGATTTATCAAATTACCAAATGAAGGACCTTTAGATGAATGGGTAATGTGTCAACATAGCGGAACCGCTTTATATGCAAGTAAAAAATGGGGTGATGCATCGAATAAATGTGTAGCCGTTTTAGGTCAAGGTGGCATTGGTATGTCATTTTCAATGATTGCAGCTATGCAGAGTGCTAATAAGATAATTGGAATAGATATTAATCAATCAAGATTAGATATTTCATCAAATTTAGGTGTTACTCACTCTGTTAATCCTGATACTTCTAACCTAATTGAAAGCATTTCCGATATTACTAATGGCGAAATGGCTGATATTGTTGTTGAGGCCACTGGTAGACCAGAAGGGCTAAATTCGTGTATAGAAATAGTAAAAAAGGAAGGCACAGTGATTTGCTTTGGCTTAACATCAGAAGATTTAATTCCATTTAGTCAAAATAATTTCTTATCAAAGAATTGCACTATTATTTCAACATTAATTGCTGGCACATCTACACCACTAAAAGAAATAAAAGAGATGATAGAATTAAAAAAGAATGGATTGCTTGATCCTGGAAAGTTAAAAACACACAACATGTCTTGGCTTAATGCCCAAGAAGCTTTTGATATGTACACTAGTCATTCTGAAGGTTTAGTGAAAATAGCACTAGAAGTTAACTGATAGTTCTCTCAATTAATTGCGGTAAAAGAAAGCAAGTTATTAAAGAATAAAAGAGCAGATTTCCAATTTTATGTTTATTTAAATTAGCTCCTCTAAGTAAAAGGAATATTAGATAAATAAAAGGAAATGAAAGAGCTAATAAAAGGTAATAAATAAAACCATTTACTAAATTATCAGTAAAAAACAAATAACCAAAACCCAATAAAATAAATAAAATTAAAGTTGTTAAATTAATAACAAGAACCGCAAATACATATATTTTTAATATCGAAACATCTTTATTTAGGAAATAATTATATATATGTGATGATGTTTTAGTTAAAACAATAGCTGAATATGCAGTCAATATTGAACTATAAAATGTTGAAACTAAAAAAACACTAATTATCAATATCAAATCCTTTATTAATAGTTGAAAATCTTTGAAATTCATCATAATTTATATTTTGATCACTCATAGAAATCAGAGTCATGCCTGCACCCGTAAGGAAGCAATTACCAAATATTTCTACCATTTGATAATATTTTTTTCTTAAATTAGGAAATTTATTTAAAGCTTTTACTTGAAAGCAATTAAAAAAATCTTCAGGGTCCAAGTATTCATTACTTTGTATTTTTCCTTTAATTTTTTCTGTTAATTTCCCATCTGTGAAATCACTAGAATCCAATGAATTAAACATAGACTGCGTTTTATTATCTATTGAGATTTTAGAATCGTATAAATATAAATACCTATTTCTTACGTCATTTAGTTTATAAACATTTTCACCATATCCTTTTATTAAACATGTTCCGCCTTTAAAGAAAAAAGGGAGGTCTGATCCTAATTTTGAAGAAAATAAGGACAATTCTTCAAGTGGAATATTTAATTTGAGAATATTATTGATTGCCATTATTACAGAAGAAGCATTACTAGAGCCTCCTCCAAGACCAGATGAAATAGGTATTTTTTTATTAATTATTATTTCAAATGAACTACTTAAGTTATAAGTGCTCTTAAAACTCTTAATTGCTTTGTAAACAATATTATTTTTTTCAGATATCGAGGAATCACTTAATAATACTGAATCGTGGTCTGATTCGTTAATATTAATTTCATCTTTTAGGTTAATGTTTTGATATATACCTTTTAGATTATGATATCCATTTTCAAATTTACCTAGGATTTCAATTATTAAATTTATTTTTGCATAAGAATATATTTTCATAATTTTATTATTGTATTAAAAATTTTTATCCAATCATGAATTTCTAAATTCCCTGGCCTTAGTTTAGGATCAATATTTATATTTATTAATTCTTTATTTAATAAATCCTTATCTATTTTTAAGGATAATGATAATGAATTAACCAATGTTTTTCTTTGGGATGAAAAACCCTTCTTTATAAAGCTTAATAATTTTTCAGGGTACTCAATTATTTCATTATCTTTTTTGGTTTCTAATAATATAATTGAAGAATTTACATTAGGTTCTGGATTAAAAGCTTCTTTTGGAACATCAGTAATTTTTTTAACTTTTGTATATATTTGGATTGTATGTCCAATAAATTTCATATTAGGCACTTGCGATAAATAATTTTCTGCAACTTCTTTTTGAATCATAATAATTAAATACTTTGGCTTAAAGGTTGTAGTAATAAAATTTCTTACTATCATGTTTGCGGAATAATATGGCAAATTCCCCACTAATATGTACTTTTCTTGAAAAAAATCATATTTTTCCGTATTCATCTTTCCAGCATCCAAATTTAAAAAATCAACATTATTATCCTTATATTTATTTTTTAAATCTAAATATAATTTTCTATCTAACTCTAAACCTAAAAAGTTTATTGAATATTTAACTAATTCTGATGTTATTGCCCCTGCACCCGGTCCAATTTCTAAAATATTCTTAATTCCTAAATTATTAACATTATCAATTATTAAATTTTTATATCTGTGATCTATTAAAAAATGTTGTCCTAATTTTGGCTTCCTGTTATTTTTTTGCTTCATTTTTTAACACAGCCATAAAAGCTTCTTGAGGGACTTCTACTGAACCAAGCCTTTTCATTCTTTTCTTTCCTTCAGCTTGTTTTTGTAATAATTTTCTTTTTCTTGAGATATCTCCACCATAACATTTAGCTGTTACATTTTTTCTTAGGGCCTTAACAGTTTCTCTAGATATAATTTTACTTCCTACTGCAGCCTGAATAGGTATATCAAACATTTGTCTTGGGATAAGATCTTTTAATTTTGATACTAATTGCCTGCCAACTGGCAAGGAGTTTTCTGAATGAACTATTATAGAAAGCGCATCTACTTTCTCTTCATTTACAAGAATTTGTAATTTAACTAATTTTTCATCTTTGGGGTCAGTGAGTTGATAGTCCATAGAAGCATACCCTTTTGTGGAAGATTTTAATTGACTATGAAAATCGGTTAATATTTCTGCTAAAGGCATATTAAACTCTAACAATACTCTTTGATTATCTGCTTCTAAGTTTTCTCCACCGGCTTGAAGCCACTCCATTTTTCTATATTCACCTCTTTTTTTTACTATTATGTCAATTACTGGACCTATAAAATTAGAAGGACATACTATTGATAAATCAACAAAGGGCTCAAGTACTCTTTTTATCTTTTCATCTTCTGGCCACTTTGAAGGATCATCAACTTCTACAATTTTTCCAGAAATTGTTTCTACTGTGTACTTAACTGTTGGAGCAGTAACAATTAAATCAAGATCATACTCTCTCTCTAAACGCTCTTGAATAATATCCATATGCAGAAGGCCCAAAAAACCACATCTAAAACCAAAACCAAGTGCCCCAGAACTTTCTGGTTCAAAAATTAATGATGCATCATTTAACTGTAATTTTCCTAAAGCATCTCTTAAATCCGCATAATCATCTCCATCTGTTGGGTAAAGTCCGCTGTATACCATTGGCTTTGAAGACTCATACCCTTTTAAAGATTCTTTAGATGGGTTTTCTTTTGTTGTTAATGTTTCTCCAACCCTGCAATCTGAGACATTTTTTAATCCTGTTGCAACATATCCAACTTCTCCGGTATTTAATTTATCTATTTCATTAAGATTTGGTTCAAAAATTCCTACTTCATTAGCTTCTGCAATTTTTTTTGTAGACATAAGAATCAAATTTTCATTCTTATTAATGTCTCCGTTTACTACTCTTACATAAGCTATAACTCCTTTAAATTGATCATATTTTGAATCAAAAACTAAAGCTTGCAATGAATTAGAATTATCTCCTGAAGGTGGTGGAATTTTACTAATTATTTGTTCAATTAAATTTTCTACTCCTTCGCCAGTTTTAGCTGAAACTTTTAATATTTCTTTTTCACTAAAACCAAGGGATGAATTAATTTCACTAATTACTCTTTCTACCTGAGCATTTGGCGAATCAATTTTATTTAGTACAGGGATAATAACCACATCTTGTTCAATTGCTAGATACACATTAGCTAAAGTTTGTGCCTGAATGCCTTGCGTACAGTCTATTAATAATAAAGCGCCTTCGCATGCTGCAAGAGATCTTGATACTTCATAATTAAAATCAACATGACCTGGAGTATCAATTAAATTTAACTGATATTCAGACGATCTTGACTTATAATTTAACCTCATTGCTTGTGCCTTAATAGTAATTCCTCTCTCTTTTTCGAGATCCATAGTATCAAGCAACTGATCTTCGGAAGCACCTTTTTTTTTGCCCAAAGAAATATCAATAAGCCTGTCAGCTAAAGTTGATTTGCCATGATCAATATGAGCAATGATTGAAAAATTTCTTATATATTTTTTATCCATAAGTGGTGGGGGAGAAAGGAGTCGAACCTTCACGCCTTGCGGCACATGCTCCTAAGGCATGCGTGTCTGCCATTTCACCACTCCCCCTTAGTTTATTGTTTCCAAAAGAAATTATAACAGCACATATTTATAATTTTCATTAGGGAAGGAAATCAAGTATATACAAAGTTTCACCTTTAGCGTTAATAAATTTAATGGATTCTTCACTTTGAATATGAATTTTAGCTTTATCAGTTAAGTAAAATAAAGGATCACTTTTAGCTACAACCTTTTTATCAATAATTTCAACATCCAATTTAAGGTACTCTAGATTTATTAATTTATTTGAAATTAATAAATCTAGTGATTCTTCAAATATCTTTTCAACTTGAATATCTATGTTGTTTCTATCAAGAATGTTATTTTTTGGATCATATTTTTTATAGGTATTTTTAATTCTCCTAATTACATCTTTTTTTATATTACTTATATCTTTAGGATCATTTTGAAATACCAAGAATTGTAGTATTGGCCTAAAAAGTTCATTAATTCTTAAAGGATTTGAAAATTCAAAGTTCAATCTTTTAAATTTTTATTACTATGATCAACTATTTGTTGAAGGTCTTCTCCTTCAATTGAATAAAGGTGTTTTTCTTCAGGAAATAAGTTATTTTCAATGTCATCCTTATAATTTTTAAATGCATCTTTAATTATTGAAGATAAATCAGCATATTTTTTTACAAATTTAGGATCAACGTCACCAACAAATAATCCAAGCATGTCATGCGATATTACTAATTGACCATCAACATTTCTTCCAGAACCAATTCCATATAAAGGGTTTTTAACATGCTTATAAAGTTCTGCAGTTACTTCTTCAGGGACACATTCAAGTAAATGAAATACTGCGCCCGCATCTTCAACAGCAACAATATCATTTAATAATTTTTTAAATGATGCCAAGCTTCTACCTTGGATTCTATAACCACCTATTTGAGCTAAGCTCTGAGGGGTAAGTCCTAAATGTGAAACAACCGGAATACCCGCATTAGATATAGCAGTAATTCTTGGCGCCATTTCTTTACCACCTTCAAGCTTAACTGCATCGCAACCAATAGCCATTAATTTCCCAGCATTTCTTACTGCTTCTTCATCACTAATTTGATATGACATATATGGAAGATCTCCCACAATAAAGCAATGCTTAGAGCCTTTTACAACAGAAGTCGTGAACATAATCATATCCTGCATGGTTACTGAAATTGTTGACTCCTTGCCCATCATTGTCATTCCGCCAGAATCACCAACAAGAATCATATCTATTCCAGCTTCGTCTGCAAATCTTGCTGTAGCAAAATCATANGCAGTTAGCCAAGAAATTTTCTTATTATTTCTTTTTCTGTTTCTNAGAACAGGAAGGGTNATTTTTTTTCTTTCTGTCATTTTTAATCTCCTNAATAATCCAAAAAGCAATTTTAACTTATATTTTTATAATTAAACAACTTGGCTAGTTTTATAGTCATTGTTAGAATTGGNNTATGAATTATGTTTCAAAAATTATAGATGAGCAAGCTAANGTTGGAGAAGGACCTTTATGGGATGAAGAAAATCAGGTTTTATATTGGGCTGATATAAGATCTGGNNGACTNTTTAAGTATGATCCAGAAACNAACACAAANNATACNATTTACAATGGAATTTANGTTGGTGGTTTTTCAAAAAATTCATTTGGNGGACTNACATTAGGAACTTGGAATGGCGTNCTCTTNTGGGAGTCNGATAGAAAAAAAAGATGGNTACACCAAGGTACTTATAAAGGTGAAAAACTTCAATTTAATGATTGTATTGCTGCTCCTGACGGCTCTTTCCTAGCCGGAACTTTTTATCCTTATCAAATTCATGGCTTTGAAAAATATGGCAAATTATATCGTTTCTATCCAGATGGCAAAATTGATATTGTTTCTGAAAATCATGGTTGTTCAAATGGAATGGGGTTTTCACCTAACCTGCAGTACTTCTACCATTCAGATCCTAGTAAAAAATCTATTGTAAGACATAAATATGATGATTCAACACATGAAATTGGTCCAGCTGAAGACTGGTTTATTCATGATGAGGATGGTGCTCCAGATGGAATGACGGTTGATTCGGAGGGTTATGTTTGGTCTGCTTTGTGGGGAGGTTCTGGCGTTATAAAAATTGATCCTGATGCCAAGGTTGTAGATAAAATTGATGTTGATGCTTACCAAACTTCTAGCTGCATGTTTGGAGGAAAAGATTTAACTGATCTTTATATTACTTCTGCAGCTACCCCAGATGCTTTAGCTAACGTTCAATCAGGAACTTACTTGGGAGGTTCTTTATTTAAAGCTGAAACAAACTCAGTTGGTAAAGTTGAATTTGAAACAAACTTTGAATTTTAATTAGATTCCTCTATTTTTTCCCTTCCAGCCCAATCTATAAAGCCAGGGCTACCTATTCCTCCGCCAATTATAAATTTCATTGCTTTATCTGCAGAAATATCTAAATATCTTATTTTGTCTGTAGGTATTATCACCATCCAGCCAGTATTAGGAACAGGAGTTGAAGGCATATAAACAATTCCATGTTTATTTTCATTTTCAAAATCAACAACCTTTGTTAAAAAACCAATTGTCCATACTCCATCCTTAGGGTATTCAATAGCAACAACAGTTCCAAAATCACCACCCCCAGATCCTCTAAAAGCACCTGCAATTTCTTTGGATGTTGTATAAGTTGCGCCAACAACAGGTATCTTTTTTAATATTGTTTCAATCCATCCAAAACGTCTTCTAGCAGATGCGTAATTTGCAAAAATACCTAAAACCAAAACTATAATTATTATTAAAATAAAGCTTATCCCTGGAAGGGTCCTGTTAAATAATGTTTCAATGTAAGGCCTAAAAATCCCATCAATTAAATTAAAAGCAAAAGTTAAAATAAAATATGTGACAGCTAAAGGAAAAAAAACAACTATGCCAGTTACAAATCTTGACCTAAACCAGTTTGCAATCCTCTTCTCTTTTCTTTCTTTGGATTTATTTTCTTGAGATGGATCATTAGTCATGTTTACTAATATAAAGTAAGTTTTTAAATTTTCATAGTTAAATTAGTAAGTTAAAAATAATATATGTAATAATTACATATAACAACGGAACTATTTATTATGAAAACAATTAAATTTACATTTCTGACTATTTTACTATCATCTATTTTCTTATTTGGTTGCGGATCTCAGCAAGATGATCTTCCTGGCGCAAATATAGAAAAAATATCAAATCCTGATAAAAATCTTGCCCTTGAAGATATTACAGCTTTGGGCTTCAAAAAAAATAAAACTTATAAAGTAAATGATCTTCCCGATGCTAAGTCTGCATATTATGGCTTTTTAAAAATTCCTAAGGAAAAAATAACAATTGATTACGAACTTAGATTTTATGAGAATCAAGAAAAAGCTAAATCTATAGGTGTTGAGTGGGTTACAGAAAGAATAGGAAAAGATGCAGTTTTAACTAAAGGAGATGCAACTTGGAAAGAAGGGGTTAAAGATGCTAGAACTTGTGGTGGTGATTCAGGCCATGGCAAGGGTTACTCTTTAGTTGTTGCCTCTTCAACATGTAATCTTGCTAAATATTTTGATTATTTTATCTACGGAAATATGATTATTCTTTGTCAAGGTAAGGATGTTGAGCAATCAGTGAATAATTGTAGATTAATTTTAAGTAAACTTGAACCATCTATAGAGTAAATGCCCTTGAATATAGTTAGCACAAAAGTCTCTGATATCAGAGTGCCTACATCAGATTCACTTTTAGGATCAGATCCCTTTCATAAAAAACCAAATTATTCTTGTGTTTATACAACCATAGAGTTATCTAACGGAGTTTTAGGAAACTCTGTTTGCTTCACATCTGGGGCAGGAAACGACTGGATTGCATATGGAGTTAAAGACATATTAAAACTTATAAAAAACTATAATTTCAATGAATTTATTGCCAATCCAGGTAAGTTATACAAAATGATTAACGACCATCATCAGCTAAGGTGGCTGGCAGATGGAGTTAATAGAATGGCACTTGGATGTGTTATGAATTCAATGTGGGATTGCTGGGCAAAAATTGAAAAAAAACCTTTGTGGAAGCTTTTAGTAGATTTAGACCCACAAACAATAATTGACTCTATTGATTGGAGGTATCTAAAAGATGCTATTCTTCCTGAAGAAGCAAAAGATTTGTTAAATGAGAATTTGGTAAATCATAATAATATTGAAAATTCACTATCCGAATTAGGCCCTAAGGCATACTCAACAGCAGGGTGGCTCGGTCTTACTGACGAGCAGATAAAAGATACTATTAACGAAATGAAAGAAGAAGGATTCGATTGCTTTAAAATGAAAGTCGGGCAAGATATTAATCATGACCTTGAAAGACTTGCTTTTATAAGAGATCAAATTGGATATGATGCAAAATTAATGCTTGATTGTAACCAAGTTTGGGGAGTTGATGAAGCAATTGAATACATGAATAAACTCGCAATATTTAAACCAACTTGGATTGAAGAGCCAACTGCTAGAGATGATGTCCAGGGACACCTAAAAATTGCAAAGGCAATAGAGCCACTAGGAATAAAAGTTGCAACAGGTGAGCAGGTTCCATCACCAGTAATATTTAAACAAATGCTTCAATCAGGCGCAATTGGTTTTTGCCAGATAGACGCTAGCAGGCTTGGAGGGGTAAATGATGTTATAGCAGTAATATTATTAGCAAAAAAATATAATGTCCCGGTTTGCCCACATGGCGGCGGAATAGGTTTGTGCAACATGATAGTTCACTATTCTCTATGGGACCAAATCAAAGTTTCAAGTAATTCAGACAACCAACTAGTAGAATATCTTAATTTTCTTCAAGATGATGTATTCACAACTCCTGTTTCAGTAAAAGATGGAAGATATGTAACACCTAAAGTATATGGCTGGGGACTTGAGATGAAAAAAGAATTCTTTGAATCACATATATACCCTACTGGAAGCATATGGAAAGATAGAGTTGAATCCGGAAGTATTACTTTTACTGCATAGAGTGTTAATCAATCCAAAAAATATTTTACTTATTTTATTAATATTTTTTATAATTTCTTTTATTGCTTCCTATATTTTTACAAATATTGATGACAATGATATTAAGAATAAATCTAGTTTGCCTGATTACGGAGAAGCATATAGTGACCATGGATTTTAAAAAAATTATAGTCTTTTTATCTATTACTTTTTTTATATTTTCTTGCTCTACAAATAGCAACGAAGAATATCAAACAAAACTTGAAAACTGCGTATCTGCACTTACAACTATAATTCTTAGTCACAATCATGATGTGACAGCATTGACTCCAAGATCTATAAAAACACTACCTCCAAGAAATTATTATCCAGAGTTTCCTGACCCTATGATGGAGGGGGATGCATATTGGAATCCAGGCGCAAAAAGAACATTTAAAATTATTGAAGAAAATTGCCCTGCTGAATATTATAGCGATAAAGTTCTTCAGGAAAGTAAATCTTTTATAAATTATGGAAACTAAAAAATTAAATAAAGAAATTCAAATTTTTATTCTTAAAATTTTAAATAAGCAATTTATGTATTCTGAAGAAATTATAGAAAGATGTATCGATGAATACAATGGCAAAATATCAAGTCCTAACCCAAGCCTTGCTATAAAAAATCAAATAAAAAATTTATCTGATGCAAAATTAGTTGCTTATTATCATGGTTATAAAATTACCCCTAAAGGCAAAGAATTAATACTAGAATCCTGACTCAAAATATTCATCAGCTGAAACTTCTAAGTATGGATATTTTTTTCCTTTTTTTCTAGCTAATTTTGTTTGCTTGGCTCTTTCTCTTAAGCCATTCTTTTTTGAATCTGATGTTATATAAAAACATTTTTTACATGAAACATCTTCTTCGAATAATTCTGACTTCCTGTCAGTATCATTTATAGGATTTCTGCATCCTGAACAAATTGAATATTTGCCTTCTTTGAGGCCTTCCTTAAGTGATACTCTTCTGTCAAAAACAAAACACTCACCATTCCATTTACTTTTTTTCTCATCAATTTTTTGCAAATAACTTAAAATTCCTCCTTTAAGTTGATAAACATTTTTCATGCCTTCACCAACAAGATAAGAACTTGCTTTTTCACAACGTATTCCGCCTGTGCAAAACATCGCAACTTTTGCGTCTTTATTTTTTAATAATTTTTCATCTGCATATTTTTTAAATTCAGTAAAATTTTTTGTATCAGGACTGACTGAATTTTCAAATGAACCCATCTCTACCTCAAAGTCATTTCTTACATCTACTAGTATTAATTCTGGGTCACTTATTAAATCATTCCACTTCTCAGCATCAATATATTCTCCCCTGTTTTTTCTAAGATCTAAATCTTGTTTAAATGTAACAATTTCATTTTTTATTCTAACATTTAATCTCGGGAATGGTAAAAACTGAGACGATGATAATTTTTCATTTAAATTCTCATATCCAATTTCTTTGAAATATAAACTTAATTCTGAAATAGCTTTTTTTGATCCCGAAACAGTCCCGTTAATACCTTCTCTAGATAAAAGTATAGTTCCCTTAATTTTAGAAAAAATACATTTCTTTTTTAATAAGGACTCAACGTCGGTTAAATCTTTTCTTTCTATAAACTGATAAAATGCTAATACTATAAATTTATTCAATTAATAATTCCTAATATTTTGTCATTAATAACAAAAGTTTTAATTTTTATAACAATATCATCAATGATGATATCAATTTCTCGAATTTTCAGGAAAGCTGAAGATGGAAAAATTAATAATGAAAATTCAATAAGCTCATCAATTTTATATATATTTTTTGTATTAATATTAGGATTATTTATAATAATGTTATCTAATTTTTAGGAGGTATTATGTCATCACATATAGTAACTGGTCACTACGAATTATCTATAGATCAAATGGAAAACTATTATATAGATTTAAGCGATAGCGATGTTAAAAGAGTTTTTCCTCCTTTAAATTGTATTGGCTGGCTAATGGGTCATTCGGCTGTTTATAATTATGAAATAGCAAATAAAGTAAAAAATATTAATATCCCTGAAGAGGCAAATAACTATAGAAATGGACAACCTCATTCTACTCCCGACCTTAAAGATATAGTTAAATTGTGGGAAGATTCTGTCGCAACTGTAAAAAATTCACTTAAACTAATATCTGACGAAGATCTTTCATCAAAAATTACTTGGGTTAAAGATGACGAAAAAATAAATTTTGGAACTGATATCAGCAGGATGACATTTCACTATTGGAATCATTTAGGAGAAATAGCATCTGTAAGGCAATTGTTAGGCAAGGATCCAGGAAATCCTGGTTACGGTTCTTGGAGCTGGAGATATTAACTTTAAGCTTAAAATACCACTTTTATATAAGCTTTTAATTTGATTTAACATAGGTTAATATCGTACTTTCTTTTATATTATGGATAACTTAACGGAAAAACCAATAAGGCTAGTTGCTTCTAGGCATTCTGCTTTCTATACACCTTTATTACTGACAGTGGACTTAGGTTCTTCAGATACCAATTTTATGAAATCAATTTCAGATGGCTTTAACTGTAATTATTCTGTTGCTGAGAATAATCAAAGTGTCTATGAAATGATAATGAATGATGAAATGGATATTGCACAAACATCAATTTCTGGAAGTTGGAATAACGAATATTCTAAAAATATTGTTCACTTTGCTGAAATAAATAAGACTGACGGTTTTTATTTAGTTAGAAGAGATGGTATTTCAGATGATGAATTTGAATGGAAGGATCTTATAGGCTCTAAAGTTCTTGTTGATCATTCTATCCAACCTAATTATATGTTTAAATATGCTTGCTACAAAAAGGATATAGATTATTCAAGAATTGATGTAATAAATGCCGGAAGCCCAGAAGAAATGGTGAATGAATTTAGAAACGGCAACGGTGATTATATCCATCTTCAAGCTCCTCAATCAACTGATCTTACATACAACGTCTTTGATGAAAAAGATCCAAATATAATAACAAGGGCTAAGATAGGGGAGGCTGTTGCGTCAATTGGTAAAATTATTGGTCCTCTATCTTTTAGTTCTTTAATTTGCAAGAAGACATATATTGAGACTCCGGAATTTCATAAATTTATAGAGATATTTCATACAACAAAATTATTTGCTCAAACTGAAAATTCATTAAAAATTGCTGAAATTACAAATGAGTTCTTTCCTGATACCGAATTTGATTATCTTGAAAAAACAATAAAAGGTTATCAAAATTTAAATTGCTGGAATGGTGATTTAATTATTTCTGAAGATCACTATGATAAAACGTTAGAAATTTATAGATTTAATGGTCTAGAGGGAATATTCCCATATTCTGAAAACATTTTATTACGTGAATTAGATAGATAATTAAAAACCTAGAAATAAAGTTCTTTATGAATTATTTTGTTTTAGGTTAATTCCATATTTTGGGTATTTGTTTAACCACTCTTGATTCTCGCGATCCCAAATCATAAAAAAGAAGTCAAAATCATAATAATTAGAATGTCTTTCAAAGTCATAATCAATAGCTAAAGTATAAGTAGCATTTTCTTTTAGTAATATTTTCTTATTAGCTGCAAAGGTTTTAGTATCGGTTTTACCGATTATTTCTTCTTTCTGACTTGCAGAGAAGTTAGTATTAGCAGTTGTGGTATTGCTTAAAACTTCAAACATTTGCTCTGGGTTATCTATATAAAACTTTGTTCCAAATCTTATATCCGACTCAAGCACAACATTAATATCTATAATTTGTCCTTTAGTACCCGAAAATCTGTATTTATGAATTTCTTTTTTTTCAGAGAAATTATTTAACGTATTAATACCAATTTCAATACCTCCTTTATATTCAATAATAGGTGTATTTCTTGGAGAAAAACCTGCATAGACCCATAAAAGTATAGACCCAGCAATAGCTAATCCTAATGCTGAAAACATAAATATCCACACAAAGAAGAACCCTGGTGCATTCATTACTTCTTTTAAAGTTGAGAACTTGGACCTATTGAGCAAGATAACCACCGTCAATAACTAATTCAGAACCAGTAACCCATGAGCTCTCATCTGAAGCTAAATACAAAATTCCATAAGCTACATCAATTGGCTCACCAATTCTGCCTAAAGGAGTAGATGCATTTCTTTTATCCCTCACTCCAGGTTTATTGTGTAATTTCTTAGTCATATTAGTTTCTAAAAATCCAGGATGAACAGAATTTACTCTCACATTATTGGATGCATACTGAATTGCAGCTGCTTTAGTAAGTGTAGTTATAGATCCTTTAGCAGCATGATAAACTGCACCCATTTCGCTACCAACTTTGCCGAATATAGAGGATACATTTATAACTGAACCGATTTTATTTTTAATCATTTCTGGAATTATTTTTTTCATTCCAAGAAATACTCCCGTCGAATTTACTTTCATTGCGAGTTCCCATATTTCCTCAGAAGTATTAATTAGGTCCCACCTAGTTTCAGGATTAGATAATGCTGCATTATTGACAAGTACATTAATATTTTTATTACTAGAATTAATTATTGATAAAGTTTTTTCCCAGCCCAAGCTATCTGAAACATCTAATTCAACTGTTATAAATTTATCTGCGAAACCATTTTCAACAAGCTCACTTGTATCAATAGGGTTTATGTCACACATAAAGACAAAAGAGCCTTCTGAAAGAAAAAGTTTACTAGTTTCGTAACCTAAGCCAGATCCAGCACCAGTAATTAATGCAGTTTTACCTTTAAGTCTATTGTTGTTACTCATATATTAAGTTTAAGGCTAAAAATAATTAAATACAAAGTAAAAAGGGGCTTTATAAAATTTATAAAGCCCCAAGGGGTAAATTTAGAGTCGAACTAATTAAAATAATAATAATTTGATATTGAGTTAAGCTCTTTCCTAATCACTTTTGATTTAAAAAAATAGTCATCTTCTACATGTAATAATTTCTCACTCAAAAAATTATTAGATCTTCCAGTAAACCAAGTTAAAAGTTTTAGCATTAAATAATCTCCTATTTAAAAATGGGTTTTTCATAATTAAATATAAATCTTTAATGTACTAAAATCGTAACAAATTAATTAATTATTTATTTCATAAATGTTAATTAGTTGGCAAATCGTAATAATTAAATATCCTCTAAGCAAGGAAATGATTGAGATGCTCCTTGTTTTAATGTACTAAGTGAGGAAGCACGTATAGCATAATCTAAGCCCTCTTTTATTGGTGCATTTTGATAAATCTTAGTAGCTAATGCGCCATTAAAACAATCTCCGCTGCCCACAGGATCAACTGCATTGACTTTAGATGCTGGCAAGACAAAGTTTTCTTTGCCTGAAAAAACAATTCCTTGTTTTCCGAGTGTAATAATTACGTTTTTTGGCCCCATATTTTTTATTTTTATGGCCGCTCCTAATTCATTACCTTCAATTTTTTCTCCTAATATAAATTCTGCTTCATGCTTATTTGGCGTTAAAAAATCGACTAAATTTAAATAATTATCAAAATTGTTAATATCTTTACTTGGTGGTCCAGGATCTAGGATAGTAACAATATTTTTGGATCTAGCTATTTCTAATATCTTGTAATTTGTTTCAATTGGAATTTCTTGTTGAAGCATAACTACAGATATTGTATCTGCCATTTCAGAAAAAATTTTTACTTCGGAATCTCCGTTTTTGGAATTTGCTCCCGGGTAAACACTTATCTGATTATTATTTCCCGAACCTATATATATAATAGCGTTACCGGTAATGTCATCATTTATAATTTTTAAATCCGATATATCTATGTTTTCTTTTAACAAATCATTATTAATTTTTTCACCAAATGCATCATTTCCTACTACACCTATAAATTTTACATTCTTTTTTTTACTTAACCTTGAAGTTGCAACAGCTTGATTTAACCCTTTGCCACCTAATGATATATATGAATAATCACTAAATAGTGTTTCTCCCTTACTGGGAAATCTTTCACCTCTATGTGTGATATCAATATTTGCAGACCCAATAATTACTATACGATTCATTTTTCTTGTTAGATTTGAAAATATCTGTATTATACATTTTTAATGAGTACTCAAGAAAAAAAACTTATTGACTACATATTGTTATACTCTGTGATAATTTCTCATCACTTATATATAATTTTATTTATTGCATCTCTTCCGGTAATGATTATTAAAGCTCCTTGGTATATTAGCATTCCTTTATTAAGTTGGTTTGTAAATGCTGCTATCGGCCAAGGCTGGATTTGTCCAGTAACAGCTGTAGAAAATAGATATCGAAAGAAGGTTGGGTACCCACAAATAGATACATTTGTAAAACATTACTATATAAAACCCTACATGAGATATAAAATTAAATCTAAAATTCGATCTGCCAAAAAAGACACAATTTAATTTAGAATATCTATTTATTTTTATGATCCTATTAGCTTTGCAAGAAGATTAAAGTACTCTTTAGGCTTTTCAAATCTAACATTATGGCCAGTATCAAACCTGTAAATTTCACAGTCACCAATATTACTTGAAACTTTACTTGCTATTGCGTCAAGCATTATTCCGCCCTTTTTATTATTTCCACCCACTAAATAGGTTTTAGCATCAACATTTTTTGCTAACTCTGGCGCATCATGCCAAGCCCAATCATTATTATTCCCTGCATTCTGCCAAATTTTTATGTCATGATGGAAAGCTAATGAAGCACGAATAGCTCCCCAAAATGGGTTTGTTTTAAATATTTCAGGATCAAAAATTTGATAGGAATATATTGCGTCAAGAACAGTTCGCCATCTCGGTTTATGCTCTGTAAAAAAATTACTGCCATTTTGATATTTAATCACTTGATTATTTATAAGTTCATCTGATAATTCATTATTTATTATCTTGCCTTTTTCTTCTGAAAACCATGGAGGATCTTCTAATAACTGATGAGTAATTTTGGATCCAAGTTTTGAAGAAATTTGGAGCCCTATTGAAGCACCTAAAGAATGCCCTACGATTACTAATTCCTCTTTTAGAGATTCTGCAAATTCAAGAATAGGAGAAGTATAAGTATTTATATCGTAATTTTTTAGATGACCGCTCTTATTGTGACCAGGAAGATCTACAGCATAAATTTTATACACACTAAATGCATCAATCAAAGTTTTCCAAACTTCCCATCCACCTTGCCAACCATGAATAAACAGAATGGCTGTTTTATTATCAACATTATTGGAAAAGTAGTTTATATCAACATTTTTGCTTTTAAAGGTATTTTCGGTCATTATTTCCTTATTAAAAAAATATTGTAACATCTAATTATTACCAAATTATTAATGGATATTAATGAAACCTGTTATTAAAAATATTAAAAATTTCACAAATCCTATTTTAGGTTCGGATGATGGAGTCCCTACTGTAGTTTCTTTATATCATGACCATGCTCCAGGCGAATCTAGTAAACACCATTCACATGATTGGGAGCATCAAGTATTCATAACGCGTGGAGAAGGCATTGTATGGGTAGATGATATCGAATACCCAATTAAGCAAGGGGATTTTATTCTTGTGCCACCAAATTGTACTCATCACTTTAAAAATACAGGTAATTCAATCTTAAGTAGAGTTACATTTAATCCTAAAGTTAGTGAAAAATACTTATGAGTGAGTTAATTTTAAATTTGATAATTTCTTTTATAGTAATTTGGATTGCAATTGAGTTTTTTCTTAATTATGCAAATAGAATCTCTGTTTATGAATCAGGCATATCACATAAAAATTTTATGGTAAGTTTAAGAGTTTTTTCATTTATTTTATTCTTAGTAACTTTGCTTTTTATCTATGTTAATTTAAATATTTTCAATACAAGTATTAACTTCATTTGCTCTCTTTAAATGACAAGATTGTCTCAATATACGTTAGTAATTTCAGCAGCTTCATGTGTTTTTATTACTCTAGGCCTTAATCATACTCAGGGATTATTTCTGCTTCCTATGAGTGAAAAATTGAATACTGGACGTGAATTATTCAGTTTAGCTGGCGGCCTAGGAGTATTGTTTTCTGGATTATTTGCTCCAATTTTTGGTGGTTTTGCTGACAAATTTGGTGCTGGTAAAGCTTTGACTATTTTATCCTTGCTTCAACTTATTAGTTGGGTTTGGCTTGGAAATATTGAAACTAATTTTGATTTGCTTGGAGCTAGAATATTGCTTGGAATAGGTGCATCAGCAATATTAGGCATTGCTTTATCAGTTACAGGTAAATCTGTTTCTCCTAGTAATAAATCCTTGTTTCTAGGCATTATAATGGCCTCTGGATCCTTGGGACAATTTGTTGTTGTGCCAATTATTAATACAATTATTCAAAATTATGATTGGCAAATGGCTACACTTATATCAGCATTTATTGTTTCATCTATTTTTATATTTGCTTTTTTTATAAGTAAAAATACCCCAGCATTTAAAACTAAATCACCTAAAACAGAAAACATTGATGAAAATAGAATTTTAGAAAATTCTCAATCATTAACTGACTCTCTTAGGGAGGCTTCTAAAAATAAAAGCTACATTCTTCTTACAACTGGCTTTTTTGTTTGTGGGTTTCATGTAACATTTGTTGGCACGCATTTGCCTGCATTTTTAACTGACAATAATCTTCAGGCTTGGGTAGGAGCATCGGCTTTATCTTTAATTGGTTTGTTCAACATTATTGGGACTTTATCATTTGGCTATTTAGGATCAAAGTTATCTAAAAAAAATTTATTGTCTGTTTTATACAGTATGAGATCGTTGCTTTTTTTATTTTTTATTATTTCACCAAAAAATGAACTAACTGTTTTAATTTTTGCATCAGTATTAGGAATTTTATGGCTTTCAACGGTGCCTTTAACTAATGGGATAATATCAGACATATTTGGACAAGGTTACGTAACGATGCTTTTTGGAATAACAATACTTTCTCATAACATAGGATCTTTTTTAGGATCTTGGTTAGGAGGAAGGTTATACGATATTTATGGATCTTATGATCCTGTGTGGTGGATATGCGTATTATTAGGATTTACTTCTGCTGCAATCAATTACCCCATTAATATAAAACCTGTAAAAAGATTACAGCAGGCTTAGTCTTATTTTTTTGCTAAATTAATAGCATTAGTTTTGCCGTTATTTTCTTCTACTTCATAGGTAACTTCGTCACCTTCGTCTAAACTTTCAATTCCAGCAGATTTCATTGCAGAAATATGTACAAACACATCTTTGCTGTTTTCATCATCAACGATGAAGCCATAACCTTTAGTGGAATTAAACCATTTAATTTTTCCTGAACTCATAACAACCTCCTTAGTAACCAAAATAAATTGGGGGTGAGTAGTAGGCGGAACGCCTTTATATTTAATTAACAGGAAGCAGTATATATCACTCCCGAAAAAAAAACAGGTGTTTTTATAAACAATTTATTTTACTTTCATTTATTTGTTTTTGTAATATAATTTTTTTAATTTAAAAGACCTCAATATTTTTATGGACTATATATATTATTTTGCTTACGGCAGTAATCTTAATTTAAAGCAAATGAAAATTAGGTGCCCAGAATTTAAGCTCATAAAGGCCATTACATTGGATGGATACAGACTGATATTTAGATCTGTTGCCGATATTGAAAAAGATTCAAATTCAAAAGTTGAAGGTGTAATTTTTATGATCTCAAATCAAGACGAAAGAAATTTAGACAAACATGAAGGGGTTCCGAATATCTATAGAAAAGAATACTTTAATTGTATAATAGACAATAATGAAGAAAGTGTTCTCTATTACAAAATGAATTCTGCAGGAATAGGGAAGCCAACTAATAAATACTACAATGCAATTCAAGAAGGTTATTTGCAAAATAATTTAAATATTTCAATATTAAAAGATGCACTTAAATACTCTATTAGCAACAAGAAGGAACCAATATTTTTTTCTGCAAAATGGAGAGATTAAATTATGAAGATTACGGATATAAAAACTTACTCAATTGAAGGTAAATTAAAAGAACCTTTTTGGTGGGGAAATGGAGGGAATGATAAAAGATCTGCAACACTTGTAAAAATTGAAACAGACGAAGGTATAAATGGTTGGGGAGAAGGATGGGGTGGTGTTGGTTTATTCAAGGATATGTTTAACAGGGCAGTTATGGGTAAAAATCCACTTGAAAGAGAAAAAATTTGGTCTGATATGTTTGATGAACTCAATAATCCAATAATTTATCCTGGAATTGGCGGAAGTGCTATGAGTGCTATTGATATTGCATTATGGGACATAACTGGTAAAAAATTAGGAGTCCCAGTTTCAGTTCTTTTGGGGGGCAAAGTTAAAGAAAAAGTTCATGTGTACGCAACAGGTCTTTACTATACTAGAAAAAATTTTAATGATGAGGTTGATGAGAGGATAAAAGAAGCAAAAAAGTATGAGAAAAATGGCTTCAATGCAATGAAAATTAAAATAGGAGCTTTAAAAGTTGATAAAGATTTAGAAAGGGTAAGCAAAGTAAAATCTTCACTTAATAGCAATACAATGCTATCTGTGGACGCTAATCAAGCATATGACCTAAGAACAGCCAAGTATGTGTCTGATAAATTACATGAAATGGATATATTTTTCTTTGAGGAGCCTATTATGGGGTTAGATGTTGAAGGTTATAAAGAATTGGTAAGGTATTCAAAAGTTCGTATAAGTGGAGGTGAAAGCTTAAGGACTAGATATCAATTTAAAGATTTTATTAATAATAAAGCATTTGATATTGCTCAGCCAGATGTAGGAAATGTAGGAGGGATAACTGAATTTAAACATGTTCAGTCGCTTGCATATGCAAATGGAATTCATGTATACCCTCATGTCTGGGGAACATCAATCATGATTGCTGCCTCTTTACATCTTGCTTCGACTTTCACAAACTTACCTATATCCACATCACCTAATCAATTTTCACAAGAGCCAATAATGGAATTTGATCAATCTGAAAATCCAATTAGATACTCTATTGATACCAAAGACTCCGATTCTTTTAAATTTAAGGATAGCTACTTGTATGTTCCAGAAAAACCTGGTCTAGGTGTTGATATAGATGAAAATATGGTTGAAAAGTTTTCAATAGATGAATAATTTTTCAAACTTTGATTTATCAAATGAATCTCAAAAAGCTTTAGAGGGTTTGGGTTTTAAAAATCCTACTCCAATTCAGTCAAAAGCAATACCTGCAGGATTATCAGGCCAAGACATTTTGGCAAATGCCCAAACTGGCTCAGGTAAAACTCTTGCCTTTGCGTTGCCCTTAATTGAAAAAATTAAAAACAATACTAACTCTTCAGGGTTAATACTTACTCCCACAAGAGAATTAGCTAAACAAATATTCTCAGTAGTAAATATTATTCTTAGTTACCATGAGAAGATAAGAAGTATTTTATTAATAGGCGGAGAGGGAATATACACTCAATCAAATAGTCTTAAAAAATCTCCTCAAATAATTATTGGAACTCCAGGTAGAATAAATGATCATTTAGATAGAGGGTCATTAAATATTAATAATTGCGATCTGGTAGTTTTAGACGAGACAGACAAAATGCTAGAAATGGGCTTCGAATTTCAAGTCAGAGACATTCTTAAAACCATTAAAAATAAAAAACAGATGTTGATGTTTTCTGCAACTCTACCTAACCAGATAATAAAATTATCATCTAAATATTCAAATAACCCCCAAAGGATATCTATACAGCAAAATGAAGTGCTAAATTTTAATATTAAACAAGATGTAATTAAAGTTTCTCCTAAAGATAAATTCAAAGAACTTTCAAATCAAATTAAAAAAAGGGATGGTTCGATTTTAGTTTTTGTAAAAACAAAGTATGGTACTGAAAAATTATCCAAAAGGTTAAAAAAGGATGGCATTAAGTCTACTGCTCTTCATGGTGGATTAAGGCAAAATAAGAGAAGCAGAATTATGGATAATTTTAGGGATGAAAAGTTTAGAATCATGATTGCTACTGATATTGCATCTAGAGGAATAGACGTTCCTCATATTGAGCATGTAATAAATTATGACTTACCTCAAGCACCTGAAGACTTTGTGCATAGAATTGGAAGGACAGCAAGAGCTGGATCTGTTGGTGAGGCCTTAAGTTTTATAACACCTAATGATTCAAAAATTTGGAAATCTATTGAAATGACCCTTCAAAGGCTATCCAACAAAGGTGGCGACAAGAAAGTATTCAAGAAAAGGAAACGAAGATAATTTAATCAAAAAAGTCTTTATCTTCTTCTTTTAGATATTTTTTGGCTCCATCATTAAATGAAATTCCTAGACCTGGGGTATCCCAAACATCTATATAACTATTTTTTACTATGGGATTTGGAAGGCCATCAATAATTTCGTACCACCATTTATGGCAAGGAACAGAATACTCAAAAGCAATATAATTTTTTGGTAAAGTAGCTGCTAATTGAACATGTGCTGCCAATCCAATTAATCCATCTATAGTTCCATGGGGAGCAATCATAATTCCATTCATATCAGCATATTCCGCAATCCATTTTGTTTCTGCTATGCCACCCACATCTAGTGGGTCCGGACCAACAACATTAACAGCCCTTTTATCAATCAAATCTTTAAAATTATGCCTTAGGTATATTTGTTCGCCAGTGTGAATAGGAGTCGATGTGTTCTCAGTTACATCTCTATATAAATCAGCTAATACATATGGAGTATAATCTCCAGTAATCATATCCTCTAACCACATTATATTTAGATCTTCTACAGCCTTTGCTATTTTTAGTGCGTCGCTTGGAAATATGCCTGGGCCAAGATCTAGTGCTAGGCCAACCTCATCTCCCAAAACTTCTTTCATGGCTCTGATACAGTCAATAGTATAGTTAAATCCTTTTTCAGTAATTTGTGCTCCATTAGGAATATATTGACTTAAAGCCCATGGTTTCTGGGAATCATCATCATAGACAATGGTATTATTATCATCCCAATACAAATCGCCATAAAAATAATCCTTAAAATTTGATGCAAACTCTCCATGAACAGCTATGCCCTGCTTAATAATAGAAAAACCTTCATCTAGCTCTTTCATTCTTAATGTATTTTTTGCAAAATTTTCAGGACTATCTTCCCCATCTAAAGGAAATCTTATGCCTCCGTTATATACCAAAACCCTATCTCTTACTTTTCCGCCAAGTAGTTTGTATATAGGCAAATTAGCAGCTTTTCCAGCTATATCCCATAATGCAACTTCAATAGCACTAACGGCTGCCCCATATGGCTTAAAAGAGCCTAATCTTCTAATTTTTCTCATTACCCCTTCAACATTTGTAGGGTCTTCGCCTATCAACATAGGCTTATAAAATAAAACAAAGGGTTTTAGATAAGGTTTTGCCCACTCAGCTTGTCCATACCCAAAGATTCCTTCATCAGTATTAATTCTGACAACTGGTGTCTTTCCAATAATTGCACACTTTAAATCTGTTATTTTCATATGGTTACTATATTATAAAACTAAATAACTTATAACTATGAAAAAATTTTTTATACCAACAATCTTTTTACTATTGTCATGTTCTTCAGGGGAGGAATTGCCTGAACCAATAGAAAAAATTACAGATTCAGGAATTATATTTTCTATACAAGAAATAAAAGAAATGGGCTTCAAGAAAAATCACGAATATAAAGTTGATGATTTGCCAGGTGCAGTTTCTGCATATTTTGGATTTATAAAAAATGATTTAGGAGATCCTGAAGATTATGAAATCAGGTTTTATAATAATCACTCTGACGCCATTGAGTTAGGTATAAAATATACTGATAATGTTACAGGCGAAAATGGATGTATATCAAAAGATTGTGCTTTATGGGAAGAAGGATTAAAACACAGAATAAGAATGTCTGATTTAGGAACCTTGCACCCTAAATATATGAGCTACATTGTTTACAACAACTTTATTTTAATGTGCCCTGGATACGATGAAGGTGAAGCATTGAGCAAGTGCACTTCGATTATTAATAAGTTAACAAAATAATATCTATATATTTTAACTTGTTCTTATCTCAAAGTTTTTTTCTTCATCAAGTCTTTTTCTAATCATATCCTTTGTTAGTGGATTTTTTGGCCAAGAACCTGGAGATATTAAAGATAGCCTGATCAGCAGCCTTGAAAATGAAGAAATATAATACTTAAGATCTTTTATATTTAATTTATCAAATGTATCTGGGGCCTCATGATGATATTCACAATCAGGATATCTTCCAAAAAACCTCCACCTCCAAGGATGGGAAGCATCAATCCCAGCTTCTAAAAATGGGAAGTGATCTGAATGTCCATCTAATTGTGACATCACATGTACTTTTAGATCCTCATTAAGTGTATCTAATTGCTTCTGTAAAAAGTTTCTTAAATGCGAAAATCCTAAGACTATTCCTTTAAGATTACCCGTAGATAATTCATCACAATTAAGTACAAATCTTGGTTTTATATTACCTGAATTATAATTATTATTTACATGAAAAAATGATCCTTGAAGTCTTTGTTCTTCTGCGCTCAATGTAATAAATTTCAAGCCTATTTCGGGTTTAATATTAAATTCATCTAACGCCATCTTTACTGATCTTGCAGTTTCTATCACGGCAATCGCTCCCGAGGTATTATCATTTCCGCCAGGAGTATCAAATACAGTGTCATGATGTCCACACATAACAATATACTCATCTTTTATTTCCCCGGGTATATCAGCAATAACGTTTGATGTTTCAGCATTATAAAATTCTGTAGAAACAATCAGTTTTGCTTTTAGGTTCTTCTGAGCATATCTCTTTAGTAATAATAAGTGCTCGCTTGATGTATTAACTATTGGTAGTGGTGGATATATAGATTCTGGGTCTCTGGTGTCCCATACAGAAGAGTATTCCATTCTTCTTCCTGATTTTGGATCTCCAATTATTATTGCAGAAGCACCCATTTCTGAAATAAAGTTAACTCTATTGCTTATTGGCTCCTGCTCAGTAAAAGGTTCATGCTTTCTATTAATTAACGCAATCTTGCCTTTTATATCTTTTAGTTTTTCATTAACTTCTCTTTTAGTCCCAAAACCTAAATCAATTAAATTTAAATTTAGATCAACAGACGGACATCTGTGGTAAGGCCTAACGTCAAGCTGCTTCTTATCTACTTCTAATATACTTTTATGAAATTTATAAGTTTCAATATCGAAATTTTCATGATAGGTTTCAAGACCTTCATTTTTCCAGAAATCATATATATATTCTGCAGCATTTCTTTCATTTTCAGATGTTGCCCATCTTGACCCAATATCAATAGCCAGTTTTTCATTAAGGTTCTCAATTTTAGAATTTATCCAGGAGTTACCTATAATCCACTGGTCAATATCTGAAAAATTATAATCATTCATAGTTAAATTTTTGATTAATTCTATTAATTGGTCAATTTTTTATTAGCCAGTATTTTTTAATCCGGCAGAAAGCCCATTTATAGTTAGTAATAGGCCTCTGGTTAAAAGCTGGGGATCACCAACACCTTCTCTGATTTTTTTTAGAAAGATAATTTGAAACATGTTTAGTGGAATCAAATATGCCTCTCTAACATCTAGGGTTTTTTTGAGCGTAGGATTATTTTCTAATAATGATTTCTGTGAAGTAATTTTTTTTATTAAACTTTCTGATCTACTAAATTCTTTTTTAATTTCATTAAAAATTTCATGCTGACCATCATGTAACTCATCGACATAAGATTCTGATATCGCCATATCTGTCTTAGCTAAATTCATTTCTACATTAGATACTAATGCCCGAAAGAATTTTAGCTCTTTGTGCATTTTCTTTATTTCTTCTTCTTTTCCTTCTTCTATAGCTCTCTCAATTGCATAACCAAATCCATACCAACCTGTAATAATTTGTCTTGACTGAGACCAAGAAAATACCCAAGGTATCGCTCTAAGATCCTTTAATGTATTGCTACCTGAATTTCTTTTAGAGGGCCTAGAGCCAATATTCATTTTTGAAAATTCTTCAAGAGGAGTACTTTTTTTTACGTAATCAACAAAATTTTCTTCATTAATCAATTTGCGATAATAGTCATAACTTTCATTAGAAAGAAAATTCATTAGATCTTTCCATTTTTCTGAATGGCTTTCCTTTTCATTTAATGAAGCTTCGATAACAGAAGATAGAATTATTTTAAGATTTATTTGAGATAGATCAGAGTTTGCAAAATTATCTGAAATTACCTCTCCCTGCTGGGTAACTTTAATTTTTCCATTTATAGTACCTTGAGGTTGTGCAAGAATTGCTTCTCCAGATGGCCCTCCTCCCCTACTTGATGATCCACCTCTCCCATGAAATATAGTTAAGCCTAAACTAAATTTATCGGCTAAAGATGATATTAATGATTGAGATGTATAAAGATCCCATTGAGACTTGAGTATCCCTCCATCTTTATTGGAATCTGAATACCCGATCATAACTTCAACCGAATCTCCAGATTCATAAATATTGCCCCAAAAATCCTCTAAAATTTTTATACTATTTTCAAGGTCTTCAATTGTCTCAAGCAAAGGCACTATATTAAATTTACTAAATTCTTTTTTGTTTTTAATAAGGCCTGTAGCAATAGCTAAGTAAGCAATTGAAAGCAAGTCTTCAGAATTACTGGTCATTGCTACTATCCAAGTATTAATGGCATCATATCCGTATTTCTCCCTTGAATCTGCAATTGTTTCAAAAGTCTTAACAACTTCAATTGTAGATTTAGATAACCTTAATTCATCATAATTTATTGGTGCAGATTTCTTAATTCCATTTAACAATTCTTTTTTAAAATCACTTCCATTCAAGTTTAATAATTCTTTTGCGGCATTAGTTGTGATAGAGGCATCTTCCCTAATATCCATTTCTGCAATTGTTAGTCCTCCTACTTTTAGTGACTGTATGAGCTTTTTTAAAGTCTTTATGTCAGTTGGCGTTCCTTTATTATTATTTAGTGAATCTAGCACTAATTCTAAATCGCAAATGAGCTCTGGAGAGGCATACGTATTTAATTTAAATTTCTCTAGTATTATTGAAATAGAAAGCCTGTAAGGTTCTTCAGAAAATTTCTCATAATCCAATTTATTTCTTTCTAAAATAAATTCTGTATTAGCATTAATGTAATCATTTAACTCATCAGAAATAGTAACTATATGTACGGACTGACTTAATCTATTAATCAAGTTATTTAAAACATTTTTAATCCTTTTGCAGTTCCTTTTATACTGCATTTCTAATATTTCACTTGTTAATCTATGAGTAACATTAGGATTTCCATCCCTGTCGCCCCCTACCCAAGTTCCTATTTTTATAGGAGTTATTTCTTTATCTATGCCAAGATCTTTAATTATGTTATTTACTTCTAAATTAAGTTCTGGAATCTCATCACTAACTACATTTTCAATAAAAAAGAGGTTGTTGTCTGCTTCATCATAAGGAGATGGCTTAAGTTGTCTTAGCTCATCAGTTTGTATAATCACCTTTGAAACTTCTTTTAATTCTTCTTGCCCCGATAATTCAGAAAATGACATTCCAGATGATCTTTCTAAATATCTCTTTTTAATAATTTTATGAAGTACATTTACTTGGTTAAGAATTTCTGGCCGCGCCGCTTCTGTTGGGTGTGCAGTGAAAACAAGTTTTATATCTAACTTTTCAAGAATTTCGCTTACTTGTGATTTTGAGTGAGGCTTAAATATTTCTAAAATTTTATTTGAAAAATTCAGGCTATCATTATTATCAGGGGAAAGGTCTTCAACCCTATAAATATGCTCAACAACATTTGCTACATGGAAATATAGTGTATAGGCCCTGATTAGCCTGATTGCCCAATATGGCTCATATTCTTTTAGAACAGATATTAAAGTATTTAACTTGTCTTTTGAGTCTTCTTTTTTATAAGATCTTGATTGGTAATCATCAATTAGGTCCATTACTTCATTAACCTTAATTAAAAACTCTTCACCAAACTCTTCTTCAAGTATATCTGCAACTAAGTTGCCAATGACTTTTATTTCGAAGTTCATCTCAGATAAAACTTTTTTATTTTCTATGCCAGACATATATAATTGCTGATGTATATTATTTATTAATATGTTACCTATGAAGAATTATAAAGCATTATTTTTATCAATTATATTATTAGTATTCTCTGCTGGTATTATCAGTGCTGACGAATACGATCGGTTCCCTCCTCCTCAATCTTTATTTATAGCACCCAGCATAGACCAAATATGGAATCCCTATAATAAATCATGGGAAAGCCCTAAAAATGCATTTCAAGTTAATACCGTCCATGAAATAGAATCAGGGAACAGTCAAAAACCAATACAAAACATGTTTTCCGGAGACCATGGCCATTTAACTATAGCCGCAGGAAAATTTAATTTAGGTGGGTTAGAAATTAGTTG